>JAZRAM010000036.1:0-11096 GCA_045634565.1 Bacilli bacterium | reverse complement strand
GATATATATATAAATGGCAGTAAGGTAGCTGATGATGTAACTGATTATTATACAAAATGGCCAAAAGGAACAAAATATGAAATAACGGATATAACCACAGCAACTGGCAAGAAATATAATGGGGTTTATTCAGGAAGTCTTGAAGGGACTATAAATACAACAACAAGAGTTTATTTAAATTTTTCAACATTAGGTAAATTAAAAATTAAAAAAGTAAATTCAAATAACGATGTTTTGGCTCAACTAACATCAACAACAACACCGATGTTTCAATTATATAGTGATAGTTCTTGTAATAATAAAGTAGAAAGTGAGTTTTCAGCTACTGGAGGAATATCTGATATAGATCCAGGAACATATTATCTAAGAGAAACGAAAACAAAAAAAGGATATCATTTACCTGAATCGGGTGAAAAATGGTATTGTGAAAAAATAACGATATCAATGGGAGATAATGAGATAGAAGTAGAAAATAAAACAGAATGTGAATACAAATTTAGAAGTAATATGACAATGAAAGAAAGAATAGATTTGTATAATTTAATAAAAACAAATTATAATCAAGAATTTAATGGTTTATTGGATATGGGAAATACAACTGCATCAACAGCTTGTAAAAATATATCGATAACAAAAAGTTATAATAAGTCTTGTTTTGGAGCAAGTAGTACAAGCACAAACTCATCATATTTCTCAAATACAAATGTGTCAATGTATACAGAAAAACATGGGAACTATACATTCTGTTTAACAAAATATAATATGACGAACGAATTGGGAAAAACAAGTTTTAATAACATAAAATCAGGACGAGCAATAATAAGTACAGCTAATACGGTAGCAACCGCAACTTTAAATAGAGTTTGTTATAATTTTGGAGATGGCAATAATGTAATTCCAGAATTGAATTATAGCGATTACATAGAAGAAGATGTTTCGATAAATGGAATTAATTTAGGAAAAAGTTCTATGACAAAAATACATAATAATAGCAGCAATTTAATAAGAATAAAAAAGATAAATCCTATTACAAATGATTTAATTTCAAATGGCGCTTCTTTTAATCTGTATGAAGGATATAATTGTTCTTCCCCTAGCGCTATATATAATAGTTCTGTAGGAGTTATGAACTCAAGTGGACAGTTGGATTTTTCAAGTTTGCCTATTGGGAGATATTCTGTATATGAAAGACAGTCTTTTAACGGGGTTATAATTCCAGGGGATTCTGGAATAACTACTGATGAATCTCGAGCAACAACAAATAGATGTACAAATATAGAAGTAGATAATACTTCAGATTCAGTAGAAAAAGATACGCAGATTATAAGAGTTGGATATTTATTGCCGTATGCATTCGCATCAAACAAAGATGGCAGAGTATATTATGGAAATTGTCCAAGTGGAAAATATTGCAAAGTATTGGGAAAAGGAATAATAAGTAAATTTAATTTAAGACCTGGAACATATGATTTAGAATTTGATATAAAATTAAAACAGGATAAATTAGGTAGTTTAAATACACGCAGTGATTGTCAATATACAATAGAGAACGAATTAATAGATTATAAAAATAAATTAAATATAGAATTTAGACCTGTTAATACAGATAGTGATGCATTATTTTTAAGTAAAGCTGGAACAAGTCATAGAAAAATAGGCGCAAATTGGAGTTCAAGAGAAGATAGAGATTTTGTATTAAAAGAAAAGAACAATAGTTACAATAAAAACAATGAAGAACCATTGTATAAAATAACACTCACTCCAGAATTAATAAAAGAAATAAGAGAAAATAATAAAACAAAATCATATGATGATTATAATATGACCTGTGTAGAAAATGGAACGATATGTATAAGCAATTATTTAACTTGTTTACAAAATAATGGAATATTACAAATAAAAGATAGGAAAAATATAGATAAGTTTAAAGAAGATCAAACAGTATGTGTATATTAATAAAGATATTAAATTATCTTTATTTTTTTTGAAAAATATTATATAATAATTAAAGAATAGGAGGGATATATGTGATATTAAAAAAACCATATGCATTTTTTATAAAAATGTTTAAACCTATACATTTAATGTCATCTATATTGGTTTTGTATTTAATTTCTTTAAGTAATGATGTATTGAAGTTTTTAAATAATTATATGTATTCTGCCGAAAGCGTAGCAAATGAACAAATAATTGAATCTTTAATAAATAATGCGTTTTATATTGTTCCAATTATTATGATTATACTATTTTTGATTCTTTTAAGTATTATGTTTAAAAAAAGTAAACCTTCAACATTTTATTTTGTGGGAATATTTTCTTTTATTATAGTGTTAGTAATAAATATATATAGCGTTAATTTTTTAAATGTTTTAGTAGAAAATATTGTGTCTGTTAAGGCTATTAAATTAATACATGATTTAGTTTTAATAAATATGCTACTAGAAAGTATTTGTTTGGTATTTTTGTTTGTTAGAGGAGTAGGAATAGATTTTAAAAAATTTGATTTCAATTCTGATATAAGTCAATTTGAAATAAGTGAAAGTGATAAAGAAGAGTTTGAAGTTAATATAAATATAGATTTTAATAAGCGAAAAAGAAAAAGAAAAGAAAAACTTAGAAAGTTTAAATATTTATATGTAGAAAATAAATTAATAATAAATATTTTTATTATATTTTCTTTATTTTTGTTAGGTTTTGAAGTTATATATTTTGTGGGGCAATATAAAAAAGTTAACAAGGAAAACATATATTATTCAACTGATTCTTTTGTTTTTAAGGTAAATTCTACAACAATATTAAATACTGATTTTCAAGGAAATAAAATAACAGAAAACTACTTATTAATAGTAGATGCTAATATTAAACCTAAATATTTAAATCAAAAATTATATTTAAATGATTTTAGTTTAAATATAGACAATTTTCTATTTAAACCAACTAAAAAGTATTATGATAAATTAATTGATTTAGGTAATTTATATCAGGAAGAAAAATTGAATATGGAATATACTGATTATCTTTTTGTATTTGAAATACCTGAAAAACATATTGCAAGTGATATGGTATTTAGATATAACAGTCAAGGAAATATAACTAATATTTCGTTAAACCCTAAAATATTGAACGAAAAAGAAACTGTATTAGTAACAAAAAAAATATCAGAGACTTTAAAATTTCAAGCGCCTTTAAATAATATAGAGTTTAAAATTAAAAAATATGAATTGGAAAACAGTTATTTAATAAAATATAATTATTGTATTAATGAAAGCGATTGTATTTTGTCTAAAGAATATTTAAAACCTTCTATAGATGAAAATTATGACAAAACTATTTTGAAGCTTGAAGTTATATATACAGAAAATAGTGATTTGGATGTAAATACTTTTTATTCTTTGTTATCTAATTTTGGAATGATATCTTATAGAAAAGAAGGTAATTGTATTAATACACATAAATTTGAAGAAATTGTTAGTAAAAGAGCTCCGTTATTAAATAATGTATATATAGGTGTTAATTCTAATATTTTAAACGCGGAGTCTATAAAATTGATTTTTGATATTCGTGGTCAAAAGTATGAATACATTTTAAAGTAAGGTGATTTTATGAAAAAAATAATGTTATTTTTATTGATTTGTTGCTTTAGTTTTTCTGTGTCTGCTTTGACATATGGTGGATGTGATTATTCTAGTGTTTCTAGAATGAAATCCATTGTTACAAACATTAATTTATCTTATGACTATAAAATTATAAATAATGAGGCATACTTTGATGTAACTTTAAACAATTTAACTGAAGATATATATTTTTACGATACTGCAACTCAAAAAAAATATTATTATAATGATACTATTAATGGAGAAATTGTAATTTTCAATTATAAGATTACTTCAGGAAGTTATAAATTTTATTCTGCAAAAAACGAGTGCTATGGTATTTCTTTGGGAACAAAATATTATAATTTTCCTGTTTACAATAAATATTATAATAACGAACTTTGTAAAGATATACCAAATTATAGTTTATGCCAGAAGTGGGGCTATGTAAATTACTCTCAAGAAGAATTTGAAGAGATGGTTTTAGAATATAAAAATTCAACGCCTATTGAAGAAGAACAAAGTATTAATTTAGAGTATAAAAAAACGTTTTTAGAAAAAATTATTGATATATATATTAAATATTATTATCTTTTCTTAGGTGCTTTAATTTTGATATGTAGTATTATAATAATAATTAATAATAAGAAAAATCAATTTAAATTATAAAAGTTCACTTTTTGTGACCTTTTTTGTTGTAAAACAGAAGAATGTGTGTTAAAATTATTATGTATAGTAGAGATTACATTATTAGATAGTAGGTGATATATTGAAAGAATCTATGTGGGGATACGCTATTATAGTTTTAGGTATTCTTGCAGTAGGTATTATTTGGTTTTTTGCTAATGCTACGAGAACAGATCAGCACAATTATAATTTATTTAAAGAAACCACAGAATCAGCTATGATAGATGCTTTAGATCTTGCTTATTACAGACAAACAGGTAAAGTAAGAATTGAAGAAGAAAAGTTTGTTGAAAATTTTATACGTAGATTTGCTGAAAATGCAGATTTATCAAATGAGTATTTAATAGAAATTTTTGATGTTAATACTGAACCGCCTAAGGTTAGTTTAAGGGTTTCTAGTAAGAAAAACACAACTGCAACAGGAGAAGTTATTGAATTTGATATAGTTAATAATTTAGATGCAATACTTGAAACAAAATATTATGTAAATCTATCTTTTAGTGAATTTTGCACATTGATTTCTGATAGTGATGGCAGTGGCACTGTTACTGTTGGTGATAAATATAAATGTAAAGTAAATTCGACAGAGACATATTTCTTTTATGTTATAGATGTTTATGACGACGTTGTAAATTTACTTATGGATAGAAATTTGAATAAAGTTAAAGGTAAGATAAATTCGTTAGGTAGTAATTTAAATCAAGATTTTGTGGCGATAACGGAAGATTGGACTAATGTTGATGTTAGACTGCCATCACTTTCAGATATCAAAAAATGCACTACACAAAATGTTGTAAAACAAACTAATATGAGTTTGATACAAAGCCATTATGGATATAATGGTAGTTCAGATAATTATAATTACTATTATGATTTTTCTAGTTGTGGTTGGATAATAGAAAATATGACTAACTCAGGTGACAGTTATTCTCCATTGGCGTATTGGATTTCTGATATAGAAAATTATGGTGGGCAAGATAATGGTGCTTGTATGTATAACAATGGTAAGTTATGGTTTGGTGCAGATATATATCCTGCTACAGAATGTGGTATTAGACCGATTATTACTTTTGCAACATAAAAAATATATAAAATAGAAAGAGGGTAATTATATGAATAATTTTATGATAGGTTTAAAAAAATTTTTTACAAATAAGAATGTTGTTACAATTTTACTTGTAATAGTAATATTAGTTGTACTTTATTTTGGGTATAGTGGTAGTATAAAGAAACAGACTAATCCAGTAAATATGCCTGTTGCTGCTGAAAAAATTAATCCGAAAACAAAAATAACAAACGAGAAGATTGTTTATAAACAAATTCCTGCTAGTATGATTGATGAAAATGCTATTAGAAATACAGTGTTAATATTGGATAAATATACTAATGTTAATGTTACTATACCAGCAGGAAGCTTGTTTTATGAAGAATGGTTGGTTGATGCAGATAAACTACCAGGGAATTGGATTGAACAATTAAATTATGAAAAAGGTGAACTTGGATATTATATGAGTGTAAATGTTGAAAGTACATTGGGAAATAATGTATTGCCGAATACATACATTGATATATATATGAGAGCAGCTGATGAAAATGGAACTATTATGTTTGGTAAACTTATGAAAAATATTAAAGTTTTAGTTGTTCACGATGGTAGCGGAAATAATGTATTTGATAATTCTGAAAGTATAGGAGCTCCTTCAAAAATTGGATTTGCTGTTAGCCAAGATTATTATATGTTGCTTACTAAAGCAGATTATTTGAATGTGGAATTAGTTATAGTTCCAAGAGGAGCTACAGTACCAGCAAAAGACGAAGTAATTGTTACAAGCCAAACGTTAAGAGATTATATTGATGCTCAAACTATAACAATTGAAGAAGATATAATTGCAGGGGAAATTGAAAACTCAGCTAATGAAGAAATAATTGTTGAAGGTAATACTGAAAACAACGTTGAGAATAACAATCAAGAAATAGTGGAGTAAAATGCACGACAATATATTTGAGGGAATGGATTTTGGCCCTTTAAAACAATATTTGGAGAATGATGATGTTACAGATATTTCCTATAGTAACAATGGACAAGTTTGGTTAAAAACTCTATCTAAAGGAATATTTAGGGTAGATGACCCAGAGATAAATAATTCTTTTATGGAAAAGTTAGCGTTTCAATGTTCGAATGTTATGGGAAAAAGTTTTAATGCAGCACATCCTTTCTTAGATAGTGAAAGTGCTGAACTTCGTATGAATTTTGTTCATGATTCAATAGCTAGAAATGGGATTGCTTGTGTTATACGTAAGACTCCTGCGAAGATTCGCTTGGAAAGAAACAAAATTTTAAAAGAAAATTACGTTACTGAAGATATATTAGATTTTTTGATAACTTGTGTACACGGACATTGTAATATAATTGTTTGTGGGGAAACTGGTAGTGGTAAAACTGAGTTTGTTAAATTTTTAGCAGCTCATACACTAGAAAATGAAAAATTAATAACTATAGAAGATACTTTAGAATTGCATCTTGATAGAATTTATCCTAATAGGGATATAGTAGCAATGAAAACAAATAACATAGCAAGTTATTCGGATGTTCTTGTTACTTGTATGAGACAGAATCCCAAATGGATATTATTATCGGAAGTTCGTAGTGCAGAAGCTGTAATGGCTGTTAGAAATTCAATTTCATCAGGACATTACATTTTATCTACGATACATGCTGATAAAGCAGCATCTATACCTAATCGTATGTATAGTTTGCTTGAAACAAATCAAGATATAGAACAATTTTTAAAATCTATTTATAGATACATTCAACTTGGCGTATACATTAGAGGTTATCAAGATAAAGTTTCTAAAAAATTTGTAAGAGAAATCGCAGAAGTTACAGAATTTTATGTAACAAAAGATAATGAAGCTAAATATAATACTCTTTATAAGAAAACCCCTGATGGGACTATTTATAGAAATAATCCTAGTGAATACTTAATTGAGTATCTTGAAGCACAAGGAGTTAAACTTCCTGGAGGATTTATAAAAGAAGAATTTAATAATAATACAATTGAAAACAATTCAAATGTAGTTAATGGAACTTTAAGTTCAAATAATGTACAAGTTCCGAAAAATGAAATAATTTTTGAATAGGAGGGATAATGTGAATGTAACTTTACTTTTTATAATAGTTGCTATATTGATTATATTTATAATTATTTATAGAAGTAATGTTGGAGAACAAACTTATCAATTTGTTAGAAAACAAGGCGGTAAATTATATAGTAAAGTAGCTCCTTACACTTATAAAGAAATTAGAAAAAAAATAAAAGAATTAAAACAAGATTATACGCCACAGCAATATATAGCTCAATTAATTATATTTGCTGCTGGCGGTGGAATAATAACTTATTTATATTTTTATAATTTAGTTATTTCTATAATATATGCTTTAGCAGCTATTTGCGCTGTTCCTTATATTAGATATTTGAGATGTAAAAGACTTTATAGTGAATTTGTTTTTGAACAAATTCAAGTGTATACAACAAACGTAATAATGGAGTTTGCAACTACTCAAAGTTTTGTCAAAGCTTTAGAAGGTGTATATTCATCAGGCGTATTAGAAGATCCTGTTAAAGCAGATGTAAAAGCAATGATTGATATGGCTTATGAAAATGGAACTATTAATCAGTCTTTAGAGTATATGAATGAAAAATATGATTATTATATGGTTAGAAATATGCATCAATTATTCCTTCAAATAACTAATGAAGGTAGTAAAGATTCGAGTGAATCTTTAGAAAACATGTCTCAAGATATAGACATGCTTGTAGAAGCTGTATATCGAGATAGAATTGATAGAGAATCTTTTTATAAGAAATTTCTTGTGTTCGGTTTGGTTTTATATGGAATGATTGCGCTTGTTCAAATAATGCTTGGAGATACATATCAAGAAATGCTTAAATTGTGGTATGTAAATTTAATGCTTCATGCGATAGTTATAATCAATACTTATTTCTTGCTCGCAGGAACTAAATTTTATAATGAGAATGTGGGGGCTGAATAATGGAATTTATAATAGTAGCAATCGCAGTGGTAATTATATTTTTGTATAATAAGATAATAGAACCAAAAAGCATAATTAATCAAGTCAATCCTTTCTTAAAAAAACTAATGGAAAAGGATTATGAATTTTTACTTAGAGTTAGATATAAAGATGCTGATATAGATGTTAATTCATTATTTTCAAGAAGAATTAGAGATGGTATATTAATAACACTTGTATTAATATTTGTATTAGCAATTACAGGATATTTAAATTATATGTTTGGATTATTCTGTTTTGTTGGAGGTTTCTTAGTATATAAAAGTGGATATACTAAATTAAAAAATTATTATAAAGCAAGATTACATTATATGGACTCTATGCTTCCATATTATTTAAAAAGTTTAGAAATACTTGTACAACATTATACTGTACCAGTAGCGCTTTCAAGAAGTATAGATACAGCTCCTGAAATATTTAAACCAGGGCTTAGAACATTGGTTGCTAAAATAGATGAAGGAGATTCGACTATACAACCATATATAGATTTTGCTAATGAATATCCAGTTAGAGATTCTATGAGAATGATGAGACTTTTATATCGTTTGGGATTAGGTTCTAACGAAGATAAACATGAACAAATAATGATGTTTTCAAGAACCGTTTCATCTCTTCAAAATAAAGCAAGAGAATTAAAATATAAAGATCGTTTAGAGTCAATGGAAAAACGTACTATGGTAATGTTATTCGTAACAGGTGGTGGCGTTATGCTAGTACTATTTATGTCAATGACAATTATGATGGGAATTTAGTTGATAATTAAGATTATTTTGTGTTATAATAAAAGTGTATAAATGATGAAAGTAGGTGAGAATGGATGAAAGAAGCAGCAGGAGAAGCTAATATGACAGTAATTACAATAGTATTAATAGCTATAGTATTAGGTGTTGGTACAATTATAGTAACTAATTTAATGTCTTCTACAGCCAAAAAATCAGCTTGTTCCGAAATAGGTGGACAATTAAACGGAAGTACTTGTACAGTAACAAAAGCTGGTGGAGCTACACAAAATTATAACTGTGCTAAAAATAACACTACAGGCGAATGGACTTGTAGTTAGTAATAATATAAACATATAAAAGGATATAGTTAATTTTATATCTTTTTTTATTAATATTTGGATGTTATAATTGTATGTTATATAATTAAAATAGAATATTCAATATAAATATGTTGATTTAAATTTTAATAAATATAGGAGGTTTTTGTGTTAAGCGGTTTAAAAAAATATAATTTAGGGTTAATAAGACAAATATTTAAATTTGGTATAGTAGGTTTTGTTGCTACTATAATAGATTGGGTAATTTTTTATATTTTTAGTGAATTATTAACTGTTCATTATTTAATTTCAGCAATAATATCTTTTTGTTGTTCTGTTATTTTTAATTATAGATTAAGCATCAAATGGGTTTTTAATGTGCGAGAAAATTCAAAATTTTTATTTCAAAAATTTGCTATATTAAGTGTTATTGGATTGGGAGCAAATGAATTGATTTTATTTTTATTGGTTGATAGTTTGGGATTTAATACAATGATTTCTAAGATAATAGCAACAATTATTGTTATGTTTTATAATTTTATTACTAGAAAAAAATTTATTGAAAAGTAATCTAGTATTTGTTATAATTTTATAGAGGTGTAGTATGAAGAAAAAAATTAAAAATATAGGAGTAATTTCAATTATAATATTATTAATAATGATATTTGTTATAACGTTTATTGATAAAAATTTTGTTTCAGATTTGTTTTTTGATATAAAAACAGGTCAAAGTATATTAAAATATGGGGTAGATTTTAAAGATCATTTTAGTTTTATACCGAATCTTACATATATATATCATCATTATTTATATAATTTGATTATATATTATATATATAAAATAGCTAGTTATAATGGAGTTTTTTTCTTTTTTGTTTTCTTTTTTACATTATTTGGAATATCGGTATTTTATGTAAATAATGAATATTCAAAAAATAAAATTGTTTCTACAATATTAACTTTATTTACTATATGTATATGCGCTTATGCGTTTCAAAGTAGAGTACAATCTATTACGTATTTGTTATTTTTTTTAGAAGTTTATTCAATAGAAAAATTATATACTACTGGAAATAAAAAATATTCTATTTTTATAATTCTTATCTCTGTTTTGATAGCTAATATACATATGCCTTTATGGATATTTAATGTTGTTTTGTTTTTGCCATATTTATTTGAATTTTTAATAAAATTAGTAATTAATAAGTTTAAAAAAATAAAATATTCAATATCTGACAAATTAACAATTAATAGTCCTAAAAACACAAAAATTTTTATTTGTACTTTTGTAATTTTGTTATTTACTGGGTTACTGACTCCGCTTAAATTATATCCTTATATATTCTTCACAAAATCTTTGTTTAATGATACATTTAGTTTTATCGGCGAAATGTCGCAACCTGCATTATTATATTTTTATTGGGAAGTAGTTTTTATTGTTGTTTTTGTATTTATTCTTTTATTTAAAAAAATAAAAATCAAATTACATGATTTAATGTTGTTTTTGGGTTTGTTTGTTTTTTCTTTGATAGCTATTAGAAACGTAGCGTATGTTTATATTTTTTTTCCAACGTTGATATTAAAAATTATTTTTGAGTCCTACAATATTAAATTTAATTTTAAAAAAATATCAGAAATTTTTAGTAAAGTAAATAAAAAAACAATTCAAATATTTACTATTATA
>JAZRAM010000035.1:0-5708 GCA_045634565.1 Bacilli bacterium | reverse complement strand
GTAGGAGGTAGTACAAAACGCATAGACTTGCTCTTTTATAACCGAGCGTTGCATTGCTTAGCGGCCATAGAACTGAAATCGGTTGATTTTCAAGCTGAGTTTGTTAGCAAAATGGACATGTATTTGGAAGCGTTAGATAGAGATGTAAAAAAAGAAACTGAAAATCCAAGTGTTGGAATAATTTTATGTAGTTCAAAAGATAAAGATGTTGTAGAATATTCAGTAAGTAAAAATATGTCACAAACATTAATTTCTGAATATAATTTGAAATTAATAGATAAAAAACTATTAAAAAATAAATTAAGAGAAGTAAAAAAAATAATAGATTCAAAAAAAGAATAGACAAAACTATCTTTTTTTTTATATAATATATATTGGTGATAATATGTTTGAAAATTTAGGAGATAGATTACAAAGTGCTGTAAATAAAATTAGAGGTTATGGAAAAATAACTGAAGATAATATTAGTGAAGTAACTAGAGAAATTAGACTAGCTTTACTTGAAGCGGATGTTAACTACAAAGTAGTAAAAGAGTTTATAAATAATGTTAAGGAAAAAGCTTTAGGAGAAGATGTTGCTAAAAGTTTAAAACCTGGAGAACAATTTGTTAAAATTTTAAAAGATGAATTAGTTGAACTTCTTGGTGGAGAAAAATCAGATTTATATACAAGTGGAAATCCTAGTATACTTATGTTAGTAGGTTTACAAGGAAGTGGTAAAACAACTACTATAGGTAAACTTGCTCTATTACTTAGAAAAAAATATAAGAAAAATCCATTATTAGTAGCATGTGATGTTTATAGACCGGCTGCCATTGAACAATTAAAAACAATAGGTAAAGAACTTAATATAGAAGTATATGAAGAAGGTAAAGGTAATCCTGTTGAAATAGTAAAAAATGCTATTAAATATGCTAAAGAAAAAAAATATAATTATGTACTTATAGATACAGCTGGAAGACTTCATATAGATGAAGATTTAATGAATGAATTAAAAAATATAAACGCTGAAGTTAAACCTAATGAAATATTATTAGTATTAGATAGTATGGTTGGACAAGATGCTGTTAATGTAATTGAAGGATTTAATAATGAGTTACCACTTACAGGAGCAATCCTAACTAAACTAGATGGAGATACTAGAGGTGGTGCTGCTTTATCAATTAGACATTTAACTAATGTACCAATTAAGTTTGTTGGTGTTAGCGAAAAAATGGACGGATTAGATGAATTTTATCCTGATAGAATGGCAACACGTATTCTTGGTATGGGAGATATTATGTCTATGCTTGAAAAAGCGGAACAAGTAATAGATCAAGATGAGGCTGAAAAAACAGCTAAGAAGATGCAACAAGGTAAATTCGATTTAGAAGACTTCTTAAGTACGTTTAAACAAATAAAGAAAATGGGACCTTTAGAAAATTTACTTAAGATGATTCCGGGAGTACCAAAAGAACTTAAAGGCGTAAAAATAGATTCAAAAGATATGGCACACATAGAAGCAATAATCCTTTCTATGACACCATATGAAAGAAGACATCCTGAATGTTTAAAAGCATCAAGAAAAATGAGAATTGCTAAAGGTAGTGCTCGTAGTGTAGAAGAAGTAAATAGATTACTTAAACAATTTGAAGACATGAAAAAAATGATGAAAATGATGAAGAATGGAAATATGAAATTGCCTTTTTAAAATATAAAAATTGTAGATTTGTAAATGATGTGAGACAAATTTTGTGAAAAAATATAAAGCAATATGATATAGTTAAAATGTTAATTATTGAATATTGTTTTTATTTTTTGCCTCATTTCAAGAGGAGTTAACCAGTCTAAAGTTTGCATAGGAGTATTATTAGATCTTTTAAGGTAATTTTTCATTTGATATATTAAATCATCATAAGAGTAAAAAGATAAAAATTTATAAAACCTTTCTGAATCATTTCTATGGCTTCTTTCAACCTTGCCGTTATGTCTTGGAGTTCTAGGACGAATAAGTTTATGTTCAATATTTAAGCTATTACAAAAAGAATCAAAAGGGTGAAATTTTATCTGTATTCATAGTATAAGTAAATTCCATACCATTATCAGTTTGAATAGTTATAGGTTTATAACCAAAATAAACAATAGCTCTTTTAATAAAATCGATAGTAGAATAAGAAGATTGTTCACGATAAGGATAGATAAATCTTTCTCTAGAAGCTTCATAAATAACAGTATATTGATAAAATTTATCAGGTACTTTGCCAACATAACAATCTTTAGGAACATATTTAACGTCTAATTGCCACTTAACTCCAATGTTTTCAGGAGTATTATAAGGTTTAGGAGAATACTTTTTATATTGATGTTGTTTTTGTTTATAATAACCTAATTTTCTTAAAACTCTAAATAAAGAACAAGCATGTCGAGAAAAACCTTTATTAATGCGAAGTTTACCGTATAATTCAATCATAGAAATATTAGGATTTCTCTTTATATAATCTTTAATCCATTTTAATTCCTGTTCTGTATGAGCATTAGGATGTGGTTTAATAGGTTTATGTGATTTATCAGTTAAAGATTCTTTAGTACCATCAAATTTTTTATTCCAACGCATTAAATAAGCTTTAGAGATTTTATATCTTCTACAAATGAAAGATATAGGGTTTCCGTTTCTATAAAGATTAACAGCATTAAATTTAGTAGATAAATCATGTGGATAATAACGTTTATTTTGTGATATAATTGTCATAGGCACTTTATTCCTTTCTAAATGTGTTTCTTTCAATTAACATTTTACAGGATAAATTGCTTTTTGAATATATTAGATGTCTCACATCAATTGTAACATTACAACTTTACAGTGCTTTTTATTTTTAAAAGTATTGACAAATGTCGAATTTTGCTGTATATTATAGTTAGTTTAGAGATAGATAAAAGAAAGTAGTATTATACACTAAAAATAATTATCAGTTTATATTCATTGGTTTAACATAATATAAACACAAATAATTATAAAAAATAATATAAATTTCAATTATCTATACTGATATTAAGTAAAAAACATTATATAATATATAAAAATTATATATATGTACTTACTTAATATTAAATAGAAATACGTGAGTAATTTCTACCGCCTCTAAACGTTACAATTGTAAGAAGAAAGAAAACTTCTAGGTAGATTTGTTACATTTTCCACTGATAATGGTTAGTTGTAATTTTCTAAACTCGAAAGTAATGGTTTTATCAGGATCATTACTTTTTTGTTTGTTTTATAGACGTTCTACCACTCCAAATATTTATTTATTCATATTATAAACTAGATAGGAGGTATTAGATGTTTTTTAATAGAAATTGTAATTGTGGATGTGGTAGACAAATGCCACAAATGGAACAACCTATAATGGAACCAACTATAACTAAATGTGTTGAAAAAGAATTTCATCATGAAGTTCAACATTGCTGTCCTATACATACTCATGTAATTAATAAACATATCTATACACATACATATACTCCACAATATACCTGTGATGAAGAAGATGTAGTAATAAATAATGATTGTGGTAGTTGTTCAGGATTATCAGGAAATATGTTTAATAATTTTTAAAAGTAGTTAAAAACTACTTTTTTATGTTATAATTAAATAGGTGATAAAATGAAAGCATTAACAATTAAACAACCTTGGGCATCATTAATTGTAGATGGTTATAAAAAATATGAATTTAGAAGCTGGAAAACTAATTATAGAGGTAAAATATTAATACATGCTGGTTTATCTTTAGAAAAAGATATGAAAGAAAGATTTAAAGAATATGATTTAGAATATAATTTAGGATATATAATTGGGGAAGCAGAAATAGTAGATTGTATATTAGTAGATAAAGAATTTAATGAAAGTTTAATAAAAATAAATCATTTAGTGTATGGTAGAAGCAATCATGTAGAAAACTATGCTTGGAAATTAGAAAATATAAAAAAATATGATAAACCAATTCCTTGTAAAGGTAAATTAGGTTTGTGGAATTATGAAGGTGAATTATGATACATAAAATGAATTTAAATGATAAACCATTTAATAGTATTAAGAATGGATTTAAAACTATTGAAATGAGATTGTATGATGAGAAAAGAAGATTAATTAATGTTGGAGACATTATAGAATTTACTAATAGAGTAACAAATGAAAAAATAAGTGCTAAAGTAATTAAATTACACTTATTCAATAATTTTGAAGAATTATATAAACAATTTGATAAATTTAGTTTAGGATATAAAGAAAATGAAATTGCTAGTGCAAATGATATGAGTATCTATTATTCTAAAGAAGAACAAGAAAAATATGGAGTAGTGGGTATTGAAATAAAATTAAAATAAGAATATAGATGAATTCTTATTTTTTGTTTAGTGATTTGTATTCTTCTAAAGTTAAATTATTTTTGTAAATATAAGTTGCTATATCTATTCCTACATATCTATAATGCCATGGTTCGTATTTAAAACCAGTGATGTGAAACATTCCTTTAGGATATCTAAGTATAAAGCCATATTTATGAGCATTATCTTTCATCCAAGTAAATTCTTTAGTACTTTCAAAATTATCATAATCTAAACTTAAATCAGCTACATCAACAGCTAATCCTGTTTGATGCTCGGAATGCCCAGCTCTAGCACTTGCCATATCTGCATAATAAAAACCTTTGTCTATTACATAATTATTATAAAGTTTTTCTTGATATTCATAACTTCTATAAGTAGAAACAGCTATTATATTAAAACCTTCTTCTTTAGCTTGTTTAGCCAACTTTTCGAAATTAATTCTTGCTTCATGTCTTAAATATTTATCTTTGCAAGAGAAGTTTATATCAATGATTTCTAAATCATTAGGAATATAATTATTAGTTAATTTATTATTTTTATTAACTAAAAAATCATAAGAAGTAGGGTTATATATTGTATTTATATGATTATAGAAATCATGTTCAAGTATAATGAGTAAAAGTATATAAATTATTTTTTCCATAATCTCACCATTATATTATATGAAAAAAAGATAGTAAAAACTATCTTAAAAAGTATGCATAATATTCTTCATATGTAATATCATTTTCGTAAATATAGGTTGCTATTTCAACTCCCACATACCTATAATGCCAAGATTCAAATATATAACCTGTAATATATTCTTTATCTTTAGGGTATCTCATAATAAAACCATATTTATGAGCATTATCTTTTAACCATTTATATTCATCAGTATTTTCAAAATCATCAAATGAAACATTTTTAGCATTCGTCAAATCTGCAGAATATCCAAGTTGGTGTTCAGAATATCCAGGTCTAGCAGAGTAGGTATCCGCATTCTTAACTCCATCAGCTTTAACATAATTATTATAAAGAGTAGCTTGGAAGTTATAACTTCTATATCCGGTTGTAACTTTAATAGTTAAATTGTTTTTTCTAGCATCGTCAGCCATTTTAACAAAATTATCATAAGCAATATCAACTAGTTGTGCTTTATCTCTAGCATATATACCAGTAACGCTTACTAAATTATTAGGGACAAAATCTTTTTCTAAATAGTTATATTTGTTAACCAGTGTATACATTTCTTTAGTTAAATCAGATTTATTAGAATCAGTATAAAATTCATAATCTAAATTAGAATTAATTCTAGTAACTATTTCTTTATAAGATATGTCTTTATGATTTTTATAATAAGTTAAATA
>JAZRAM010000034.1:0-4872 GCA_045634565.1 Bacilli bacterium | reverse complement strand
TCTTCCTAAGACCGCTTGGCCTCCGACTTATATGGGGTCTAGAAAGCTTTAAGGTAAATGAGCCAAATGATTATGAAAATGTAATCGACAAAACAGTCCAGTTTGATTATAGAAATCGAGAGCGTGCTATGGTCACTCTTTTTGAAACGACAAAAGATCCAAATGTTAAACAAGTTTTAAGGTTTGCTATGGAATTACAGAATCAATATAGAAGCGAAGCTATGAATTTATATAATGTATTACTAAAAGTTGATAAAAAAATTAGATTTTTACGCAGATTAACAAATGATGCTTTGAATGATGTTTATTTATAGGAAAATGAAAATGAAGCAAAATAGAAATGATTTATGGAAAGAGCTTATTGATAAAGTCAATCAAGTTACATCAGATATGACAGGTGTTTTAATGGATAGAACTATTCGAATTGGATTATATAATGATGTAAAAGAGTATGAAGATTTAGGATTAGCTCATACTTGTAATAGGCTTCTTGAGCATATTAGTTATTTGTATGAAAGGGTTTTAGAAATTAAAATACAAAGTGCTTTTATTAATAAGGAGAAATAAAATAATATTATTTAACGAAAAAACAAAAGATAAAATGTATATAAATTCAAGTAAAATTAATGAGATTAAATTCTTTGAAAAAGGTCTTTTTTATACAAATTTTATAATACGAAATATTCTTTTTTCATTGGATAATGGATATAGATTTGAAATGTTTCCAGTTGAAATAGATATTTTAAGGAGATTAGATTTAGAAGAATATGAAGATTATTTATCAATATATAGTCCAGTAAGTAAAAAAATAGATGAATTTGAAGAAGTAATTAAACAACATAAATTTGAATTTTTAAAGATAATCGATGAAATAGAATCTGAAGTGGATTTTGTATTTAATAAAATGGCTTATGAGCTTCACAAGATTTGTAGTGGTGGTGAAGAAACTACAATTAAGCTTGATTATTTAAGATTTAAGCGTTGTTTATAAAAGGAGGAATAAAAATTTAAACCTCGCAAGTTTTGTACTTGTTTTTTTTCTAGATTTTATGTTATATCTAGAATTAATAAAAACCTAAAAATGCGATGCTAAGAGCCAAGTCGTTTCAGGCTCTTTCCTTTTACTAAAAGGATTAAGAATGACCTGGAACTTTCAAAGAAACGCTTCAAAATATAAAGCTAAAAAAACTATTATTAATAACATTTCTTTTGACTCTAAAAAAGAGGCTAATCGTTATTTGGAACTTAAACAGTTAGAATCAGCAGGACTTATTAAAGATTTAGAACTTCAAAAAAGATTCACCCTACTAGAGGGGTTTAAAAAAAATGGAATAAGTTACAGACCTGTGTATTATTATGCAGATTTTGTTTATTATTTGATTTACGAAAAAAAGACTATTGTAGAAGATGTAAAAGCTGCTAAAAATTTTACTACAGATGTTTACAAGCTTAAAAAAAAGATGTTTGAGTATAAATATCCAGATTTAACGATTAAAGAAATTTATTAAAGAGGTTAAAAATAGAAATATTTGATGATGATTTAGAAAGTTTACCAGAAAAAAGATTAATCATTGCGGTATTACTCCAGGCCGTACGCGATGCATATTACCCTCGTTTTGATAAATGTTTTACTTTTGAATCACAAAAATATGATGCGATTGAATGGTTGCACTCAGACTCTATGGAACCTTATTCTTATAAATGGATTAAACAAATTTTAAACATCGAACACAAAAGCGATGTCCAAATTTTAGAACGTGTTTTGAAAAATCAAATTGAAACTAACGGGCTAAAAGCTAACAAATTTAACATTGAAAATGTTCCAGAGTTTTGTATAATTAAAGGTACAAAGCTAAACATTAGAAGCTTTTATAAAAGGAGCAAAAAAAATGATACAAGAACTATTGATAATAGGAAGCAGTTTAAACACAATTTCTAATATAGCTAAGATTCTTCATTGGAATTCTAGAGGTGAAAATTATTATTCAGACCATTTACTATTTGAAAGAATTTACACAGATATTGATGACCAAATTGATGGATTGGTTGAAACTTGTATGATTCCAATTCAAAGTGCAAGTGATATTAATTTCGATTTTTCATCAATTTTTAATTACACAATTTCATTTCCTGTTGATACAAAACAGCTGCTTGATTTAATTGTGGACACAATCAAGAAATGCGATATCCTGGCACAAGCTCAAATTCCTGAGGGAATTAAAACCTATTTAACAGATATTTCAAAATCTTTACTAGTTAAAGGTGGTTTACTTGATAGGAGATTAAAGTAATGGAAATAATAGAAAAAAAAATAGATGAATTAAAACCTTATAAAAATAATCCTAGAATAAATGGACAAGCTATTTCAAAAGTTGCTTTAAGTATAAAAAAATATGGTTTTAAAAATCCTATTATAATTGATAAAAATGATGAAATAATTTGTGGTCATACAAGATATGAAGCAGCAAAAGAATTAGAGCTTGAGACTGTTCCATGTATAGTTGCAAAAGACTTAACTCCAAAGCAAGTAAAAGAATATCGTTTAGTTGATAATAAAACATCAGAACTTTCTTGGTGGGATTTTGATAAATTAAATGAGGAAATAGAAAAATATAATCTTGATGTATTTGATTTTGATTTTAAAGATTTTAATCAAATTCAAGATTATGATAACCAAATTAACAATGATAATGAAATTAGTTTAGATAGCTTTCAGGAAGAATTTAAACATGAATGCCCAAAATGTGGATATAAATTTTAATTGGAAATGGTATCTTAAAGATTTAAAAGATGTTCCAAAGAAAAATATATCTGTTTTTTCTTGCTTCTCTTGTGGTGGTGGCTCATCAATGGGTTATAAAAGAAATGGTTTTGATGTTATAGGCTGTTGTGAAATTGACCCTAAAATTGCTAAAGTATATGAAACAAATTTAAAACCAAAACATTTATTCATAAAAGATATTAGAGATTTTAATAATATTCCAAACAAAGATTTACCAAAGGAATTATTTAATCTTGATATTTTAGATGGTTCACCTCCATGCTCTACTTTTTCGATGGCTGGATTAAGAGAAAAAGCGTGGGGAAAAGAGAAAAAATTTACAGAGGGACAAAAACTCCAAACCTTAGATGATTTATGTTTTGAATATTTAAAAACAGCTGAAAAATTAAAACCAAAAGTGGTTCTTTTAGAAAATGTAAAAGGACTAATTACAGGAAATGCCAAAAAATATGCAAATGAAATAATAAAAAGATTAGAAGCATTGGGATATAATGTTCAGGTTTTTTTACTAAACTCAAAATATATGAACGTTCCACAAGCAAGAGAGAGGGTTTTTTTTATAGCAAACAATCAAAACTATTCAAAACTCAAACTAAATTTTAATGAAAAAATAATTACTTATAGAGAAATAAGAGAAAATGATAATGGAGAGGTTAATAAAAACACAAAAAATTATAGACTTTTAAGTAAAGCCACGACAAACGCAGGTGAAGTTAGTAAAAAAGAAATTGGAAAAAATAATTTTTTTAGTTATAAAATAGCACAATTGGGAGAACCATTACCAACAATATTAAATAGAATGTTTTTAGTTGACCCAATAAAATTAAATTTACTAACCTATAATTCTGTTAGGAATGGCTCAACTTTTCCACAAGATTATGATTTTTGTGACCAGTCACCATATTTTATTTGTGGAATGAGTGTGCCTCCTAATATGATGGCAAATATTGCTAAACAAATGTATTTACAATGGTTTAAAGGAAACAATTAAAATGGGAAAAGAAGAAAATCTTAAAAAAGGAAAAAAATTTGTAAAAAGCGACGAGGTAGCGACGAAAAATGGGTTAGATGCTAGTGAAAACGGTAGAAAAGGTGGTATTGCTTCAAGAAAATCAAAAGCAGAGAAAAAATTAGTTAAGAACATTTGGCAAGCAATACTTAACTCTGAAATTCAAGATGAAGATTATGTTAAAAATGAAATAGAAAAATATCCACTTCTTGACAAAGAACAAATTACTAATGCTTATAATTATTCAAAAGATATTATTGAAATATTAAGAAGAAGAAAAGAAGTTTATTTAAAAGATGATGATGGAAATTTTGTTCTTGATGAAAACGGAAAAAGACAAAAAGTAATAGAACCTTATTATAATGATAATACTAGATTAAAGGCTTACGAAATAATTATGAATTATTCAGGACAAAAACCGGTTGAGAAACAAGAAATTTCAAATATTTCAGAAGATGGAGTAATTAAAATAATTCTTGACGGTAAAGAATTGAATAATATAAATGATAATGAAGAAGAATAATGTTATTTGATTTTTCAGGAATAGAACAGAAAATTTCAAAAATCTATTTAGAAAACTTAATAGAAAACCTAAAGCCTCTTCAAATTGTCTATGGTGGTTCATCATCAGGAAAATCTTTTGCAATTGCTCAAAGAATTGTTTTAGATACATTATCAGGGAGAAATACTCTTGTCATAAGAAAAACATCAAATTCGATGAAATCATCATGTTTTAATGAAATAATTGGAAAAATTTATGATTTTGATTTGATGAAATATTTTAAGGTTTCAATAGGGGATTTTACTATAACTTGTTTGTTAAATTTAAAGCAAATAATCTTTAAAGGTCTTGATGACCCAGAAAAAATCAAATCAATAAAACCTATTTCTGGAGTAATAACTGACATCTGGATTGAAGAAGCAACACAAGTTTCATATGATGACTACCAGCTTTTAAAAACAAGATTAAGAGGTGAAACAAGATTTAGAAAAAGAATCACAATGAGCTTTAACCCAATAATTAAAACTCACTGGATTTATAAACAATTCTTTGAGGGCTTTTGGCAAGATGACAAGCAAT
>JAZRAM010000033.1:0-5939 GCA_045634565.1 Bacilli bacterium | reverse complement strand
AGATTATAATTGTAAGGAAGATTTCTATACTATTTCAAGTATTTATTTTGATAATTATAAAAAGACATCTTATAATCAAGTTAAAAATGGTATAAGTGAAAGATGGAAATATAGAATCAGATTTTATAACTATGATGATTCATATATAATGTTAGAAAAGAAACATAAAATAAATGGATTAACTAATAAAAGTGGTGTTAGAATTACTAGAGAAATGTTAGATAATATATTTAAAGGCAATGTAAAAGTAGAAGAGGCTAATAATAAATTATTAAATGAATTTATTATAAAGTTGAAAACCGAATTATTAAAGCCCATAATTTTAATAGAATATGATAGAAAACCTTATGTATACAAACTTGGAACAGTTAGAATAACACTTGATTATAATATAAGGTACACAAATAATTATAATAATTTATTCAATAAAGACAAGAAAGTTTATTATTTAAAAGATAAAATATTAGAAGTTAAATATAATGAATTAATTCCGGATTTTATAAGATATAGATTAGAATTAAATCATTTAGAACGAATTTCTTTTTCGAAGTTTAATAATTGTATAGATAGTTTAAATAGGAGGTTTTAGGTATGATTTTAAAAGTAACTTTTGATGAAATATTTAAAGATAGTTTCTTAAATAATTTTTCATCTAATGTGTCAGTTCCAATAATATGTGTTACACTCATATATGCATTTTTACTATCGATATTTGTATTCTTTATATACAAATTAACTACTAAAAATGTAATATATTCGAAAAAGTTTAATATATCAATGTCTTTGATGTCTATAATAACTGCTGCTATAGTTTTATCTATGCAAGCTAATATTACAGTATCACTTGGTATGGTGGGCGCTCTTTCTATCGTAAGATTTAGAACAGCAATTAAAGAACCAAGAGATTTATTGTTTTTATTTTGGAGTATATCTAATGGTATAATAATAGGTGCTCAGGTTTATTCAATGGCAATAGTACTTGCTATTGTACTTGGAATAGCTATGTTATTCTTTGATATAATTCCAGAAAAGAAAATACCGTATTTACTTGTTATATATTTTAAAAATGTTAAAACAAGAGATATAGAAATAATTCTTGGTAGCTATAAAGTAAAATATAAATTAAAATCAGAAAATTTATCTAGTAAAGAATCCAGTTATATTTATGAATTAAAAGTGAAGAAAGATAAATCTTTTGTAGAAGAAATATTAAAAATTAAAGGAGTTAATGAAGTTAATTTATTAAGTCAAGATGGAGAAAGTCAATATTAAGATAAAACATGTTAGAAAATAAGCCTTTTTAGGTTTATTTTTTTGACTTTGATTTGAAAAATGTGTTATAATGAACTAGGTGAATAGATATGGTAAAATATGATGAAAGCTCAATTAAGATATTAGAAGGACTTGAAGCAGTTAGAAAAAGACCTGGTATGTATATTGGATCAACTGATAAAAGAGGACTTCATCATTTAGTATGGGAAATTGTTGATAATGGTATAGACGAAGTTATCAATGGATTTGGTAAAAAAATAAAAATAATACTACACAAAGATAAAAGTGTTAGTGTAGAAGATGAAGGTAGAGGTGTTCCAGTAGGTAAACACTCTAGTGGTATGTCAACTCCAGAAGTAATTTATACTGTGCTTCATGCTGGTGGTAAATTTGAAAGTAGTGGTTATACTGTATCTGGCGGTCTTCATGGTGTAGGTGCTAGTGTTGTTAATGCTTTAAGTAAATGGATGGAAGTAACAATCAAAAGAGACGGTTATGAATATTTTATTAGATTTAAAGATGGTGGCAAGGTAGATATACCTTTAACTAAAAGAGATAAAACAAGCAAAACTGGTACAAGAGTTAGATTTATGCCAGATGATGAAATATTCTCAACTACTAATTTTTCGTTTACTACTGTTTGTGAAAGAATGCAAGAAAGTGCTTTCCTATTAGAAGGTTTAACTATAGAAGTAACGGATGAGGAAGATAATAGACATGAAAGTTTCTGTTATGATGATGGATTAAAGGCTTTTGTTGAATATATAAATGAAGATAAAAAAGAACTACACAAAGCAACTGTAATGAGTGGTAGTAAAGATAAAATAGATGTTAAAGTAGCTTTCCAATATACAGAAAGTTATAGTGAAAATATAATATCATTTGTTAATAATGTTAAAACAAGTGATGGTGGTACTCATGAAGTAGGTATGAAAACTGCTATTACAAGAGTATTTAATGAGTATGCTAAAGAAAATGGATATTTAAAAGCAAAAGATAAAAACTTAGAGGGCCCAGACACAAGAGAAGGATTAACTGCTGTCATAAGTTTAAAAATACCTGAAGCTTTACTTCAATTTGAGGGACAAACTAAAGGTAAACTTGGAACACCTATTGCACGTACAGTAGTAGATAGTATTGTATCTGAAAAATTAAAATTTTTCCTTGAAGAAAATAAAGCAATTGCTACTGCTATTTTAAATAAAATGA
Organism: Bacilli bacterium; assembly: GCA_045634565.1. GTDB lineage: Bacteria > Bacillota_I > Bacilli_A > RF39 > UBA660 > UMGS1613. The sequence goes on along the minus strand of JAZRAM010000033.1, from coordinate 3,458 downwards.
TTAAGAGTAGAAATGCTAGAGAAGCAGCTAGAAAAGCAAGAGATGAAGCTAGAAATGGTAAAAATAAAGATAAAAAAGAAAGAATTATTAGAGGTAAATTAACTCCTGCTCAAAGTAAGAATCCAAAAATAAATGAATTATTCTTAGTCGAAGGGGATTCTGCTGGTGGATCTGCTAAAACAGGTAGAGATAGAAAATATCAAGCAATCCTACCACTTAGAGGTAAAGTATTAAATACAGAAAAAGCATCACTAGATGAAGCATATAAAAATGAAGAAATAAATACTATGATACATGCTATTGGTGCGGGTGTAGGTAGTGACTTTGATATAAATGATTCAAATTATGATAAAGTAATAATAATGACCGATGCCGATGTCGATGGATCTCATATTCAAATATTACTTTTAACATTCTTCTATAGATATATGAAACCTTTAATTGAAACAGGACATTTATATATTGCGATGCCACCACTTTATAAAATAGAGTGTGGTAAAGAAGGAGAATATGCTTGGACAGAAGAAGATAGAAAAGCACTACTAGAAAAATATAAAGGTAAATCTACTAAAACTCAAAGGTATAAAGGTTTAGGAGAAATGGATGCTAATCAATTATGGGAAACAACTATGGATCCTAATACAAGAAGTTTAATTAAAGTAAGTATTAATGATGCTGCTTTAGCCGAAAAAAGAGTTAGAGTACTTATGGGAGATAAAGTAGAACCTAGAAAAGAATGGATAGAAGAAAACGTAGAATTCTCATTAGAGGATAATTATAAAATTAATTAGGAGTGAAGTATGGCAAAAAAGAAAGAAGAAACAAGTCAAATATTAGGTAGAATTTATGATTATACTCTAGAAGAAATAATGGGAGATAGATTTGGACAATACGCTAAAGATATTATTCAAAATCGTGCTATTCCAGATGTTAGAGATGGTTTAAAACCTGTTCAAAGAAGAATTCTATATGCAATGTTTAGAGATAAAAACACTTATGATAAAGCCCATAAAAAGAGTGCTACTGCAGTAGGAAATGTTATGGGACATTACCACCCACATGGAGACTCATCTATATATGAAGCAATGGTTCATATGAGTCAGTGGTGGAAACAAAATGAATGTTATATAGACATGCATGGTAATAATGGTTCTATGGATGGAGATGGAGCTGCTGCTATGCGTTATACAGAAGCAAGACTATCTAAGATAAGTGGTGAACTTTTAAAAGATATAGATAAAGATACTATAGAATGGGCACCAAACTTTGATGACACATTATATGAACCAATAGTTTTACCTGCTAAATATCCTAATTTACTCGTTAATGGAGCTAAAGGTATTTCTGCTGGTTACGCTACAGAAATCCCACCACACAATCTAGGTGAAGTAATAGATGCTACTATAAAAAGAATAGATTCTCCAAATTGTAGATTAGATACTATTCTTGATATAGTAAAAGGTCCAGACTTTCCAACAGGTGGAATTGTAGAAGGAAAAGAACAAATACAAGAATGTTTAACTAAAGGTAGAGGTAAAGTAATAATTCGTTCTAAATATGAAATAGTAGAAGATAAAAAGAATAAACAAGTAATTATACATGAAATACCTTTTGAAGTTAATAAAGCTAACTTAGTAAAAAAAATATCTGATATTATCTATGATAAAAAAATAGAAGGTATGACAGAAATAAGAGATGAATCAGATAGAGAAGAAAAAGTTAGAATTGCTATTGATTTAAAGAAAGATGCTAATGTAGATAATATACTTAATTATTTATTTAAAAATACAGATCTGCAAGTAAGTTATTCTTATAACATGGTTTGTATAGTAAATAGAAGACCTATGATAGTAGGTGTTGTTGAAGTATTAGATGCTTATATAGCTCATCAAAAAGAAGTAATAACTCGTCGTACTAGATTTGATTTAGAACACGCTAAAGCAAGAATGCATATTGTAGAAGGTTTAATAAAAGCTTTAGATATACTTGATGAAGTTATTAAAACTATTAGAGCTAGTAAAAATAAAAGTGATGCTATTAAAAATTTAGTGGAATCTTATGATTTTAGTGAAAAACAAGCGGAAGCAATAGTTAACTTACAACTTTATAGATTAACAAATACAGATGTTAATGTATTAAAAGAAGAACATGCTAATTTACTTAAAGTAATTGCTATTTTAGAAAGTATTTTAAGTGATGAAGAAAAATTAAAAACTGTTATGAAAAAAGAGTTAAAAGCTATTAAAGATGAATATGCTACTCCTAGAAAAACAGAAATTAAAGATGAAATAACTGAAATAAAAATAGATACAACTGCTATGATTCCAAAAGAAGATTGCATAGTAGTAGTAACTAAAGATGGTTATGTAAAAAGAGTATCAAAAAGAAGTTATGCTGCGTCACAAGAAGAAAAAACAGGATTAAAAGAACAAGATTATATTATAGGTATGTATGAATTAAATACATTAGATACAGTATTGATGTTTACTGATATAGGTAATTATTTATTTGTACCAGTACATGAAATACCTGATATGAAATGGAAAGATTTAGGTAAACATATAAGTAATATAATCAAAATAAATCCTGAAGAAAACATTATAGATGCAATACCAGTAGTAGATTTTAATACAGATAAATATATTACAGTATTTACTAAAAACGGTATGATTAAAAGAACACCTATTAGTGAATTAAAAGCTTTAAGATATACTAAACCAATGCCATATATTAAACTTAAAGATGGTGATATAGTTGCTAATATATCTTGTAATATTGGTACAGATGTATTTATAACTACTCATAATGGGTTTGCTTTAAGATATGATATAAATGAAGTTCCAATACTTGGAAGTCGTGCTGGTGGTGTTAAAGGAATTAGTTTAAAAAATGATGTAGTTGCATCAGGAAGTGTAATTAGTGATGAAGAATATATTTCCCTTGTTACAACAAAAAACACTGGTAAAAGAGTAAGAATATCAGATTTTGAAAGAATATCAAGAGCAAGAAAAGGTATTCAAATAATAAGAGATGTTAAAACTAATCCATATTACATATTAAAAGCATTTACAATAAATTCTAGAAATAATATAGGATTAAAGTTCAAAGAAGATATAGAAATAATTAAATTAACTGAACTTCCAATAGCTGATAGACATTCAACTGGTACAAGTCTATCTAAACATGATATATTTGATGTATTTGTTGAAAAAACATTAGAAAATCCTAAAGAAACAAAAAAAGTTGTTGAAGAAGCAAAAGAAATAGTAAAAGAAAATATTTCTTTAGAAAGTATAGATCAAAGAATGATGACTATAGATGATTTCTTAGGAGATTTAGACTTAGAAGGATAGAAAAACTATCCTTTTTTATTTACTTTAAAATTTTATTTTGTTATAATAAATATCAATGGAGGTTTAACATGGATAAAGCGTTAGAACAAATCACTAAGTTACAAA
>JAZRAM010000032.1:0-2721 GCA_045634565.1 Bacilli bacterium | reverse complement strand
TTATTATATCATATTTTTATCAATTTTATATTATTTTATATATATATTTTTACAACATAAAAAATCACTTATAATAAATTGCTTAATGCTGAATATAATAAAAAATAAAGAATTAGTCATCTGAAGTGAACCCTAGATAGTTCTGTTCAACCGCTAATTCTTTTCTTTTTTTATTTGGTGGAGGAGTTTGAATTTATAATAACCTAATACTTTTTAATCCACTATTTTTGGCATTGGCAAATCAAATGTAACATGATTATATCAACAATACATTTGTTTTCAAATGCTTTTTCCAAAAAAATTAGAACCATTTATTCTAATTTCCTATATTTTCTTTTAAAAGTTTACTTAATGCTTTATTACCTTGTTCTGTTAAGTGAATATTGTCTGGCATTAAATACTCTTTATGATTTTGTAATTCATTATAAAAATCTATAATAGTTACGTCACTATTCAAAGCAAGTGTTTGTTTGTCATTTTTTAACACATACACATTCTTATCTTTACACATTTCTATTAACACTTTATAATCATCTTTATTTAATTTAGCCATACTATCAAAAGCAAATACTACATTATAATTTAAAGTATCATTACTTATTTCTTCTTCTAATCTAATTTTAATTGATTCAAAAGTAAACTCTTTATCTATAATAAACTTATTATCAGTATAATCACTTTCTATATCATTAAAAACATTTAATAATATATCATTCCCAAAGAAAGTTATTTTGCTTTTTTGTTTTTCTTCATATTCTTTTATAAGTTCTTCTTTTTGTTTTGTATATTCTTCTAAGTATGTATTATAAATTGAATCATAAATGGTGTTTGTATATACTTCTCTTCCTTCACTAGTTAAATGAATACCATCAGCAATAAAATATTCATAATGCCCTTTAGAAATTGTTTCCCAATCTATAATATGAACATTATCATACATATTTGAAAGTTGCTTTAATTCTCCATTAACATTTACATCTCTATCATTAGTAACTGTTAACCAAAATATATCTCTATCTTCACATAACTTTATTATTTCTTTTTTACACTCCAAAGAACAATCTCCATTAGCACCCAAGTTAAAAACTATAGGATTACCTAATAAACCATTGTTTTTTAAATCAGTTAATATACCATGCGCTACATATGCAGTTCTAGATATTTGGGCATCAAAATATCCATTAGGAAACTGTTCATATAAATTTGTTACTGCTCCCAACATAACAGAATCCCCTACACCTACTATAGAAAGATTAGTCACAACTCCTTTAAGTTCACTTTCTATATTTTCTAAATTAGCTAATGTTTCTAAATAAACAGTTTGTTCTTGTTCTAATTTTTGTTTATATTCTTCTTGTTTATTTTGTATCATTTCTTGGTTTTGAGCTAATTGCTCTTCTAATGCCTTCATTTCTTCTGTGTGATCTTCTGCTACTACATATTTAAAACAACCATATAAAGAAACTATTAAAACAATTGAGCCTAATACATATTTTAATATTTTATTTTTTTGTTCTTTAAATTTAGTTACAAAGTTAAGTAACCAAGATATTAAAACTGTACTTAATATTACTATAACTATTTTTAAATACCAATTTATATTAACATACTGTAATAAAAATATTACTGGATATTGTACTAAATATATTTTATAACTTATATTTGATATCCACTTAATACATTTATCAAATTTTGTTAATTTCTTTTTACTTTGTAATATTCCATATTCAATCATTCTACAAGAGATTAGAGTAACTAATATCATCATATATGGGAATAATACTGAGTGAGCTTTTATAAAAATAAATAAAACTATACTAATCAATATATATGAATAAAATATTATTCTTTTAATCTTTTTATTTTTAATAGACTTTGGAATTAGTTTTCCATAATACTCATGAGCAAATCCTAAAGTTACTCCAAATAAAAGAGAGAATACTCTTGTAAAAGAACTATAGTATGTAACCATTATATTATTTTTCAAACTATATATGTAAAAGATTATTGTAAATATAAGAGTTAAACTTGAAATAGTTATCACAGGTACTATTTTTTTCGTTTTCTCTTTTAATTTTTTTAATCCTATAAATATAAGAGGTAATATTAAATCAAATTGTAATAATATAGCAATATACCAAAGATGTATAAAGGGTGAATTAACATGTCTAGCAAAATAATCTAAATTAGCACTTAATTGCCAAAAGTTATTATATCCAAACAAAACAGATGTTGTTTCTGGTTTTAAATTAAGCCAATTAATATTTGGTATAAATGATATAACAGCAATCGATATAAATACCACTAATAGAAGTGGTAAATATATTTTTAAAAGTCTATTTATATAATATTCTTTCAAAGATATTTTTTTCTTACTAAATAAAGACTTGCAAGATAAATATCCACTTAATACAAAAAATGCACATACAGCCAAATATCCACCTTTAAGTATATTTAAGTGATATAACAAAATAGCTATACATAATACTACTCTAATTAAATCTAAATCCTTATAATACTTTTTACTACTTTTCATACATCCCACTTACTTTCCAATTTAATTATAGCATAAAAAAGTACTTTTTTATATTTAGGGCTTAAATTATTATTCCTTTTTTTATTGTTTCATAAGATAAAGCAGAAAGGAGAAAATTATGAATAATAATGACAACGAATTAGAAAGATGGGCACGAGAAAAAATTAGACAAGATCAAAGATTTA
>JAZRAM010000031.1:0-1619 GCA_045634565.1 Bacilli bacterium | reverse complement strand
TATATGTTTTGGAGGTTATATTCATGATAGAAAGATTAGAGAATATAGAAAAAAGATATAACGAAATAATGGAAGAGATTACTAAACCAGAAGTTTTAAGTGATATAAAACGAGCAACTGAGTTATCTAAAGAACAAGCATCTCTTCGTGAAAATTATGAAGCATATCAAGAATATAAAAAAGTATTAGAAAATATAAGTGCTGCTAAAGAGTTAATGAAAGATCCGGAAATGGGAGAGTTTGCTAAAGAAGAATACCAAGAAAATGAAGAAAAAAGAAAACAAATGGAAGCAGACTTTGAAATAATGTTATTACCTAAAGATCCTAATGATGGTAAAGACGTTATTGTTGAAATACGTGGAGCAGCAGGTGGAGATGAAGCAAATATATTTGCTGGAGATCTTTATAGAATGTATACTTATTATTCTGAAAAGAATGGATGGAAAGTAGAAGAAATAAATTCAGAAGAGGGAGAAGCTGGTGGATATTCTCAAGTAGAGTTTAAAATAAAAGGTGATAATGTTTATTCTAAACTTAAATATGAAAGTGGTTCACATAGGGTTCAAAGAATACCTACAACAGAATCTAATGGTAGAATACAAACTTCAACTGCTACTGTACTTGTTATGCCAGAAGTAGATGATATTGATATAGAAGTTAGAGATTGTGATTTAAGAATAGATACTTACTGTGCATCTGGTCATGGTGGCCAAGGAGTTAATACAACACCTTCAGCAGTTCGTATAACACACTTACCAACTAATACAGTTGTTACTTGTCAAAATCAAAGAAGCCAAATACAAAACAAAGCAGAAGCTATGGAAGTATTAAAAGCACGTCTTTATCAAATGGAACTTGAGCGTCAAGAACAAGAAGTTGGAAGTGAAAGAAGAAATAAAATAGGTACAGGGGATAGATCAGAAAAAATCCGTACTTATAACTATCCACAAAATAGAGTTACAGATCATAGAATTGGTTTTTCTACTATGCAATTAGAAAGAGTAATGGATGGGGAAATTGATGATATAATTGAAGCTTTAATTACTGAAGATCAAGCTCGTAAATTAAGAGGAGAATAATATTCTTCTTTTATATTAAGGGGGATTTATGGAAGGAATAGAATATTTAAAAAAATATTATAAAGGTAATATAGAAGATGCTATAAAAAGATATGAAAACGGAGAACCTGTCCAATATATAGTAGGTGATGTTGACTTTTATGGTAATACTATAAAAGTAGATAAAAGAGTTTTAATACCTAGATTTGAAACTGAAGGACTATGTGAGATTGCTTTAAGTTATTTAACTAATACTAATTTAAATGTAATTGATTTAGGTACAGGTAGTGGATGTATACCAATTACTTTAAAAAAGAAATTACCTAATATAAATATTGATGCAGTAGATATTAGCAAGGATGCTTTAGATTTAGCATTAGAAAATGCTAAATTAAACAATGTAGAAATTAATTTTTATAATAGAGATATGCTAGATCCTTTAAATAAAAAGTATGATGTAATAATAAGTAATCCACCTTATCTACCAATTGGTGGTGAAGTAATGGATATAGTAAAAAATAACGAACCACATTTAGCTTTATTTGCTGAAGATAATGGATA
>JAZRAM010000030.1:0-34289 GCA_045634565.1 Bacilli bacterium | reverse complement strand
GAAGAAAAACAACAAATATTAAATGATAATGTAAATTGGATTATAGATTTTCTATTAGAAAATAATAAAGATTTATATAAAATACCACCTCAACAAATGATGTTGTGTATAGGTGATAATATGGATGAAAATTCTAATTTTGAATATATAAATCTAAAACAACTAGCTACAGAATTAATTAATAAATTTAATACAATCTATACAGAAAATAATGAAAGTATTCAAATAACAGCTTTGGAAGCTGTTTTAAGATATATCATTAAAGCTGCTTATATGGAATTTAATGACCTAAAAGATATTAAATCTATATGCTCTGAAATTAATAAATGTAAACCTTTACATAAAAATGTTAAAAACCTAATTAAACAATTAAAACAACAAATGACAGAATTTGTAAAAGAAGCTAAAGACTTAAAACAATTCAATGAATTTGATGAATACGATAATATCGTATATTGTTTAACAATGTTTTAATAAAATTAAATCCTCTCAACTTTTAATAGTTAAGAGGATTTTTTTATTATTAAATAATTCTTACTAAGAAGTTCTTTGATTAAATTGGAGATGGTTAAATACAGTCATACATTTTATATCTGTACCTTGAATTTTATTCTGTTTTATAATATTTAGTAAAGTACTAACGCAAAGTTTTAAACTAGCTCCAGTATCCATATCATCATCAAAAACCAAAATTTTCTGACGAGCCATCTCAACTTTTGTAGATTCATTTAATGGTGTAGTAAAATTTTTCAAATCATCAATTAAACGGTGTCCATCTGCCGTTAATTCATAAGCTTCACGGTCAACTAAATATACACTTACCATTAAAGGTCTTATCTCTCTACCATTTAATTGTTGATTAGCACCTCCTGTATTACCACTAGGTACTAAACTTGTCATCTGTACATCACTGTCCTTAAATCCATTTTGCTTAATTGTAATAGGTAAAGCTCTAGCTTTTTTACCTTTTCCAGGAATGTACTGTTCTAATTCTTTATAACAATTTGCTACAATTGTATTAAATTTCTTATCATACACATTATATGAAGTATTTTTATTATTAAGCGTACTATTAGTAACTTTACTATAAATATATTGTATTAAATTATGAGCAAGAAGATTTGGATTTTTCTTGGTAAGATTATAATTAGTCTTAATTTTTTTTTGAAGTGTTTCTTCTGTTGGTATAGAACCTTGTACTAATGCACCAATATTATTATGTTGTTTTAACAACATAAAAAAACTATATGATTGTATAGTATTTAAATCACTAGGACTTATCTGATTTAATTCTTCATTAAATACATTTTTAATTTGTTTACTAATAATATACAAGAAACTATTACAAATACCTCTCTCAATTAAGTCTTGAATACCTTTTTCACTATCTTCCCAACCACTATCACCATATTGATATTTTATATACTCAATATGTTCTCGAATTTTGTTCATATCACTATCCGTTAATTGGTAACTTAACCAATTCTTTTTCATAAAAGCATAGTAACTCTTACATCCACTTATATAACTAGAAAATTTCTTTATATAATTTTCATTAAAACTAGATGTACTAGGTACACATATCATAAAGTTAGGTGTAAAATTATTAGCAGCTAAAACTTGTTTACCATGCTTCATAGAATATTCAATGAAATGCTGTGCACTACCAGATTCAATACCTTGACTTATACTATTAACATCACTGTTAAATCCACCATCCTCAGTTTTATCAAACTCAAAATTAAATGCATCCATCGGACTATCTGTTTGTGTACCAGAAAATGTAGAACTAACTCTATTATTAGGTCCTTCACCATAACGACCTTTCATGTCTTTATTAGCTACACTAATCGCATTAGCTTTAATAAGCTCAGTACCAGCAAAACTATCAAAACTATATAATGATATTACATCAACATTAGTACCAGGTAACTTTAATTTATAATAATTCAACCTGTCTTTCTCTGATACATTATTACGTTCATACTCATTATACATATTTTCATAATTATCATATAAACTACCTAATTTCATTTCATCATTTATATAATACAAAATAACATCTTTATTTTTTAATTTTTTACTTAATATCATACTTAACTGTATAATATTATCTTGATTATTAAAAAATTTTATTCTATCTGAAGGGTCAACTTGAATGTTACTGTCTGATAAAATAGTATCTAAAGCTGATTGACATAACGTTACTAATTCTTGCTTCAATTGCTGTAGGTCTTGTAATGTAACCTTTTTCCCTGTATTAGTATTTAATCTTTGTAATATTTTTTTTAAAACTATACCTATTTCTTGTTCATATGGGTATGTTTTCTCATAGTTATTATATAAATAATTAAATAACTGATATTTAAATAAAGCAGATGGTTTTATTTTAACTTTCCCTTTATCTTTACCCATATAGGTACGATTATCAATATTTATACCACTATCTTCTTCTGTACCATTATCATAATTAATATATTTACCACCACTCGATTGTGGTAAAAAATGTGTCGTAAGCTGTCCATTACGCCTATGTACATCATATTCTTGCAATAACACACCTTTTACACATTCATTAATTAAACCATATAACTCATTTTTATTTAATCTAACTCTACGTTTCATTATAATAATTGTTTATTATATATAATATAAATACAATATAAAATAAAAACAAGTTTTTTTCTCACACCAAAATTTTTTTTATAAAATTTTTTTTAACACCTTTATAAAAAAAACAACCCCCCCCTCTTATATTTGTAATAAAATAAGAAGGAGGAGGTTTTTACCCTTGAAAAAATTATTATCTAAGGAGTCACTCTCTAAGAATACTAAAATTTTTTGTAAAATTTTTTGAGAAAAGATGGATGGAGAACCGTGCCCCCCCACAAACACCTGTTAAAAAGTGTTAAAAGGGAGGGGATACGTGGGTGGGGTATATGGGGAGGGGTATGTGGGCACCCCTCTATACACCCCTATGTGGGGAGGGGATTACTCGTTCCCCTCTATTTCGGTTTCTGTTTTACTTTCCAAAAATTCTGTCCAATTTTCGAATCCCAAGCATTGAGCTATAAAGTCTGTTTCCACCCAAAATATGCTATTGATTTTAGTATCTGTTATATCACCATCGGGATAACATTCTTCTAAATGTTGTTCTATGGTATCTAAGTCTTCTTCACTTAAATGGCTAACTGTGTCTTTAGCACCGTCCCAAAATTGGAAATGTCTTAGTGGTTTTTCTACAATATATTCCATATCTCTTATATTTTTAGTTTAGTTATCTTACATCTATATAACCAATTTAAATTTATTTTATTCACAGAAACCTTTCAAATTTTACAGCCATTTACTACAATTGACTTTATCTATTTTTTCTATTGAGAAAAATGTTGCTAAAGCAGTGCATATAATATTTTCGTTTTTAATGAATAAACGTATATTTTGTGTTTCATAATTATATAATTGGAATTTGTATATACCATAATGTTTCATTAAATCCAAAATTATTTTCAAGTTTCTTTTTTCAAAGAACGCATCATTAATTCTAATGTATTTTATATCGTTTTTTTGTTTACATAATTCTAAACCTTTTTCGATTAGTTCTTTATCTAATTTGAATGTATTAATACATTTTTCTTTTGGTTTAGATAATAGATATTTAGTCCATTTATTCCAAGTTTTCCAAGTTGGGTTTGATATATTTTTTTGGTCTGTACTAACAACGCAATTTTCCCACTCTTTTGGATAGTCGGTTTTGATTCCGACCATTACAAAACAATTAGTTGCATAAAGGTGATTTTTATTACACCATACTTTTGTAATATCATGATTCATTATTTTATGGGATTTATCATGACAAACGCATTTAGCTACAGCCTTAAAATCTTTTTGTTTCATATCTTTATATCTTTTATATTTGTTTTATTCTTACAACTATAGAACCAATTTAAATTTATTTATTTCACGATTTGAACAAAAAAAAATTTACATTTTCAATATAAAAAATAAATTGATATTTTGTGAATTATTTTTATTGATAATGGTTTTATGTATGTAAGTAAGAAAATAAACAAATAAATAAATTAAAGAGATATGGAAAATATAGTAGCAAAGATAATGAAAGTATATATAATAGGTATAATATTTATTGATTTAATATTTGGCGGTTTAATAGATTGGGTTATGGAAGTTTCAAGTATTCCAGTATTTTTGGGTGTGATAGTTGGAATGATGTTTTTGAACCTACCTTTATGCTTATTATTTAATAGAGATTAGTCATAACTTTAATATTTGTTTTGCCTCTGAACTTTTTCAGTTTAGAGGTTTTTTTATATGTAAGATTGTGAAAAAAGAGAAGTTATATTGGTTATATTAGTATAGATTTATTTTTTAATGTTAAATTATTTAACACTAAAAAAGTAGATTTATTTTTCTCAGATTGTGAAATAAATGTATTAATAATGGTTTTATATATGTAAGTAAGAAAATAAATAAATTAAAGAGTTATGAATAATAATATAAGTTACAATAAGTGTCAATGTGGTGCGATTACCTTATATTTTGATGATGGTACTATAAACAGCGTCAAACAAAAAAATCTAAAAAAGTTTGGGATTGATTTACGAAAAATCAAACGCCAAGTAAAAACAGATTTTTACTCATGCGACCATTGTGTAAACCATTATGGACTAGATTTATGTTCATGTGGTAGTGGTAAAGAGGTTGGCAAATGTGATTGCAAAAGTACTGAATCAAAACAACAATTTAGAGAAACTTGTTATGGTATTGGAGGTTGGTTTGAAGATTTTGGACATTAGAACTACAACAAATAAATACATGAAGCTATGAAAACACTTTTACAACAAAGAGATGAATTATTACAACAAATACGTAAAAATGAATCAGAAATAAGTAAAAAAATAGAATCAGCCTATAAAGATTTACAAGAAACTATCCCAAGTAAACCATATAAAGGTTGTAAATTTTTACGAGTTGTAAGATATAAAGACTTAAAAACTTGGAAAATAGACGATAACAAAGAATCATTAATAAATTATTTACAATATAAAATTGTTGAAGATAATGGTCTGAGTTGTGTATGTAAAAAACGCACGCCATTGGAACAAATATCTTTTATAAAATCATTACATCAAAGAATATGCAACACACAACGAAAATATATTGAAGTTGATTGGTGTCGTTATTATCCTAAAAGAAAACTTTTAGGACGATATGAACAAATAACAATAACTCAACAACAAATAGAAAATTTGTTGCAATTGTTGGAAATAGATTGATTTTTTTTCTCGGATTTGTGAAATAAATGTGTGAATAGTGGTTTTATAGATGTAAGGACGAAAGAAACAAACCTTACAGAGATAAATTAAAGTAATAACAATAAAAACCTCTCGATAGTATAAGGTGAATCGTGCAAGACAATGTACAAGACAAACATAACAAAAGTATTCAACCAAGCAGTATGTAAGAAAAATAGAAACTATTTTCTATCTGAAAGCGAACTTTACCAATTTTGTTATAAGAGACTTGGAAATCATTCAGACGCACGCAGAGTTACCGACTTGGTATTAGCGGCATAGAAACGATAGATGTTTAATTATTAGTTATTTACAACTCCAATCTATTTTTTTTCAGATTGGAGTTTTTTTTGTGAAAAAAAAGAAATAATATTGGTTATATAAGTAATAATATATAATATATAAATTAAACATTAAAATAATCGATTAGAGACGTTTTTATTTATTAATGGATAAATATATTAAGATTAAAGAGAACGTTGCTTAAATCAAAGATTTTAGGGGATAATTAAGAATGTTAAATTATTTAATAAATTAATTATTTTATCTACTTATATAACCACTTTATAAGAATAAATTTCACAGTAAAAAAAGTAGATTTTTTTTTCTCAGATTGTGAAAAATCTAGATTAAAATTGGTTATATGTATGTAAGAACAAATGAAAGATAAAATATAAAGAGATATGGAACAAATCAGAATGAATTTAAGAGAGATGTATAAACAACAATATCCTATAGGATATAAAATAGTTTGTTTATTGAATAGTGAATTAAACAGTGATTATGTTTCACTTCCTACACCATGCGACTTATGGAAAGACTTAGATAGTAAGAATCAATTTCTATCTTTAGAAACAATAAAAGTTCTAGCTAGATATAATATTGATTATCTAAAAGAAATATTGCGTTCACATCGAAATATAATTCCATTAGATTTATTATTGGAATATAAAGACAAATTAGATTGGTATGAGGTAACAAATTATTATCAAAACCTTACAGGTGAGTTCATTGAAAATAATTGGGATTTATTTGCAAATTGTAAATGCCCTCAAGGTGGTAATATATGGTGGTCAATTGCCTATTTTCAATATCAAATACCAATGAAATTTTATATGAAACATATGGATGTTTTCCAACCATTTATCGAAATGATTGTAAAAAGAAAAACATTACATGGATATTTAGATTAAATTCAAATTTCATTTATAATATATATTAGTGTGTTAAACCTCCAAACGATAAAAAATTTGGAGGTTTTTTTGTGAAAAAAATAAATCCATAATGGTTATATGTATGTAACAATTAAAATAATAAAGAGATATGGAAACATTGATATTAGAATTTGAAATACAAAACTCATTTTCAACTCCCGAATTAGAAAATGAAGTTTTGGATATATTGGAACAATCTAATGAATTACAATCTATTAATCAACAAATTAATGGAGTTATTTTAACTAGAGAAAAAAGAGGTAATTTCACAAGTAATAGCTGTTTATTTTATAAAGATATATTTATTCCTATAATAGAATCTTTATACGGCTTTAGTAAAGTACAAATTTTAAAAACAAAAGATTATATCAAAGTACAAGTAAGAGAAATAGACGCTGTAGAAGACGTAATTACTTATGATATAAATTATATCTATCCATTATCATATAATGGTTGTCAATATCGTAATCAACAATATTACTACCATCATTCTCCCGTGAATTTGGTGGATATACAAAACGACGATATGTATTTTGAACATATAGCTTTATAGTTTTACAATTGATTTTTATTTTCTTACACCTCCAAATGATAAAAAGTTTGGAGGTTTTTTTGTGAAAAAAATAAACCTATATTGGTTATATTAGTAGAGATTAATTTTTTAATGTTAAATTAATTAACACTAAAAAAAGTAGATTTATTTTTCTCAGATTGTGAAATAAATGTGTGAATAATGGTTTTATATATGTAAGAAACAATAATAACAACGTAAAAATATAAAAGATATGGCTAAGAATAATAATTTACATACAGCAAAAAAAGCAAAAGCAGACGAATTTTACACACAATTGTGTGATATTGAGAACGAATTGAAATATTATCGTCCTCACTTTAAAAATAAAGTAGTGTACTGCAATTGTGATGATGCTAGAGAATCAAACTTTTTCAAGTTCTTTTCATTGAACTTTGAATTTCTAGGACTTAAAAAACTTATATCCACAGGATATAAAGAAAACGGAAAAGGTGTAAAACTTGTTTACACGGGAGACAAAAACGGAAATTGTATGCCCGATTTTGACGAAATAGAAGTAACAGAATTAGAAGGTAATGGCGATTTTAGAAGTGCTGAATGTATTGAATTGCTAAAAGAAGCTGATATAGTTGTAACAAACCCACCTTTCAGCTTATTTAGAGAATATGTTGGTCAATTAGTTGAATATGGAAAACAATTCCTTATATTGGGAAATATGAATGCTATCACATATAAAGAAATATTTCCACTAATTAAAGAAAATAAACTTTGGTTTGGTCCAAGTATATCAAGTGGTGATAGAAAATTTTATGTTCCTGAAAGTTATTCATTAGAAGCAGCAGGTTGTGGGATAGACGAAAATGGTAAACGATATATAAAAGTAAAAGGTGTTCGTTGGTTTACCAATATGGAACATGATAGACGTAAACAAACTTTAGATTTATATATGAAATACTCAAATGAGTATTATAAAAAATATGATAACTATGATGCTATTGAGGTTTCAAAAACTTGTGATATACCAATGGACTATGATGGTGTTATGGGTGTGCCTATTACATTTCTAGATAAATATTGCCCAAATCAATTTGAAATTTTAGGTATAATGAGTGGTGCAAAAGGAGAATGTTTTGTAAATGGAAATGATAATAGTCCGAAATTTACTTTAAACGGTAAAGGAGTTTATGCACGTATTCTTATCCGCCACAAAAGATAAAATGAAAATTTTTCGATAGGATTGTGAAAAAAATAGTTTGAAATTGGTTTTATATATGTAAGGTCGAGAGAAACAAACCTTACATATATAAAAACTAAAGTAACAAACAAATTAAATTAATAAGGTATATGAAAATAACATTGCAAAGCATAAAAGTCGGAATTATAGCACTAGGATATAAAGATAACCAAGTTGAAGGTGTTTTTGGTATGAATGGAAAATTAAACATTCGTCCACCATATCAACGTGAGTTTGTCTATGGTGAGAAGCAAAGACGTGCTGTAATAGATACCATTATAAAAGGTTTTCCATTGAATACTTTATATTGGGTAGATAATGGAAATGAAAACTATGAAGTTTTAGACGGACAACAAAGAACAATTAGTATTTGTCAATTTATCAATGGTGATTTTGCAATAAATTTCAATGGTGTTGAAATGTTTTTTCATAACTTACCTAGTGATGTACAAGAAAAGATTTTGAACTATGAATTAATGATATACATCTGTGAGGGTGATAATTCGGAACGTTTGGATTGGTTTAGAACTATTAACATAGCAGGTGAAAAATTAACAGACCAAGAACTTTTGAATGCCAATTTTGTTGGTACTTGGTTAGATGATGCAAAAAGAAAATTTAGCAAACCCAATTGTGTCGCTTACAAATTAGGACAAAAATATGTAAAAGGTAGTCCGATAAGACAAGAATATTTGGAAACTGTATTAGATTGGATAAGCAACGGTGATATAGTAGGATATATGTCTAAACATCAACACGATGTAAACTCAAATGAGTTGTGGTTGTATTTCAATAGTGTAATTGAATGGGTGAAAGCAACCTTTGGAGAAAACAACTATCGAAAAGAAATGCAAGGTTTAGAATGGGGAAAACTTTATAATAAGTACCATACTAATATCTATGATAGTAACGAAATAGAAAAGTTAGTTAATGAACTAATGGCAAATGAAGAAGTTACAGAGAAAAAAGGAGTTTACGAATATATATTAAGCGGACTAGATGAAAATTTAGCTTGTAAACTATCTAAAAGAATCTTTAGTAATGCCGACAAAAGAACTGCATACGAGAGACAAAAAGGAATTTGCCCAATTACTAACCAATATTTTCCAATTGAAGAAATGGAAGCAGACCATATAATTCCTTGGTGGTCAGGTGGTTACACAACTTTAGATAATTTACAAATGATTAGTAAGACAGCTAATAAGCGTAAAAGCGGAAAAATATAGTAAATTTGTTTTTCATATCTTAAATTTAATTGTTACTTACAAGGTGCTAAGATTAATTTCTTAGCACCATTTTTTTATTCATGGATTGTGAAAAATCTAGATTAATATTGGTTATATGTATGTAAAGAAAATAAAGCAAATATGAATTTAAAAGATAAAGTTATAAATAGCATGAGGGAATATCCCTCAATTAGTGAAAATAAATTACAAGTATATGACCATTTATTTTTAACTAATGGTAATGGTTACGATTGGGAAAATGGTGAACTTATTGAAAAATATAATAAAAATCTAAATATAATATCTATTGAAGATGCAATAGATAATTTATTTAACAATGAGAACCGAATAGATTTAACTACTGATAGAATGTTTTTCTATATTGGAGTGTTGAATAAAGGAGAAAAAGTAGTTAAAGAGTCTTTACAATATGATTTGAAAAGATATGCCCAAGACGTTAAAACAATTATCAATGCAGAAAAATTGGTAAATCAAAGTTTATTTGAAATAGAACCAATTATTTCTTTAGATGGTTTAAAATCAGAATGTTTTTTATATCCGTTATGTGAATATTCTGATATAATGAATATTCCTGATGATATTCAGCCAGATTGGTTAGACGGAATTAAAGAATTAATGGATTACCTATTAAATAGTGAGTTTCCAAGTGTTGTTGAATATCGTACAAAGTTTGAAAATGAATTAAAACAAGTGATTGAACGTATCAAAGAATTGTCATAATTAAAAATATAAAAGGTTAGGGAAATTAATATCCCAAACCTTTTTTTCTGTATTAGATTGTGAAATAAATAAATTAATAGTGGTTATATAGATGTAACAAACTAAAAATATAAAGAGATATGGCAAGACGATTTATATACGGTACAAATAGAGAATGTGTTAGATATAAATATCTAATTCAGTCTGAAACTGAAACTGATTATCATGTTATTGATGTTGATATGTTAGCATATGACGCTACATATAAAGTTGATAAAAAAACTTTGAAATTTACTGCAATTAATACAAGGTGGCAATTTATAGTGGACGAAAAAGACTTTGTAGCTTCATTAGATGAAAATGAAATTAACAAGCAAGCCGATATATACTATCTAGAATATTTAGAAAAACTATTACCGCAACACATTGAAATTGTTAATAATATACAATCTAAACTAGACAATTTCAACCACTTGGAAAAAGTGGAAATTAGTTTGGACGATTTTAATAATCTAAACATTGGTGATAATATTTTAGTATATTATAGTAATGAAGTTTATAAAGCAGTTGTAACTTCATTTATGACAACAAATAAAATTGATTTCACGGCTTGTTTTGAATGTGAAATATTAGATATATATAATAAATTCGTTCAACAAATATATGCTAACGAATTTAATATTGATACTGACGAACACACCTATGTAGTTTATTTAAATCAAAAACATTTAGATTATGTTCTAAACCAACAAGAACATAAAAGCACTATTTTGCGATTAAATAATGCAAAAGCAGATTTAAAGAAAACTGAAAAACGATTAGCCGAATATCGTGAGAAAGTAAAAAACTATTAATCATAATCAATATTACTAATACTCCAAACGATAAAAAGTTTGGAGTTTTTTTTCTCAGAGTGTGAAAAATCTAGATTTAAATTGGTTTTATAGATGTAAGAAACAATAATAACAAAGTAAAAATATAAGAGATATGGCTAATTATAGTGAACAAGTTTTTGAACAAAATGAAAAAGTAAATATAATAATTGATTTAGAGTTCAATTGTTTGCCTCGTTGGAATCAACAAGCAGAAATATGTAAGATATTATTATTAAATACTAATAATAATAAAACCTATACAAAGGTTTTTAAAACAGAAAAACCAATTAGTGTTGGTTCTAATATCTGCATGAATTGGAGTTTAGATAATACCAATGCAACAGATTTATTTTCTGAAAGTGAATGGTATAAGGCTTTATCTGATGTCTTAGATAAGGAAGTTGATGAAAATATATATGACGAAATTAATTTATTTGGTTTTGGTATAAAAACGGATAAAGAAATTTTATCAACATACATTAGAAAAATTGAGTATGAATATCATTATTATGATTTATCCGACTTTTTTAGATTAACATCTAAAGCAAATGAATTATTAATGTGTAATGAGGGTAGTTCTTTAGAATGCTGTTATTATTATATAAATCAAAAACCATTAAATGTAAATCATGGTGATGATAGCGAATTGGAAGCAATCTATAATATATACCAATATGTTAAAAATTGTTTCATTAATGAAAATGAAAATTGCCAACTTTATTTAACAATATTTCCATTTGGAAATTTTGCAGGTATGGATTTGATTGATTATTGCGAAGACTATCGAAGACAAGCCGATGGATATCGTTATAATAATGACGATTTATTGAGTGTATCAATAACGACTGCTATTTGGGATATAGAAAGAGAATATAATGATTATGACGATGATGATGATTTTTAATTGAAAATATAAGGTGCTGAAATTAAAAATATTTCAGCACTTTTTTTTCTCAGATTGTGAAAAATCTGAATCTATATTGGTTATATTAGAATAGATTTATTTTTTTATGTTTCACGTGAAACATTATAAAGTGTATATATTGAAAAGTGTTAAATTATTTAACATGAAAAAAGTAGATTTATTTTTGTGAGATTGTGAAATAAATGTGTGAATAGTGGTTTTATATATGTAAGAACAAATAAAAACTAAAGAACTATGGGAGCATTTAATTATTCATTTATAAATAGATGTGTAGTCGTTACTGACGACGATTACGAATTTGAAAACATTCCTGCTTTAGGCGAGTATGCAAATAATAGTACGAGTTATCCAAGTAGGTATATTGAATATGACAAAATAAATGGAGTAAGGAGTTTTTTACAAACTATAAAGCCTATAAAACTACATAATATAGTTTTGACAAGTGGCTACTATGAAAATTATTGTATCGATTTTGTAAGAGATACCGATAAATCTGCAATAGATTATACAGGGTGGAGTTGTACTTATAATTACAATAACATCAATGAAATAATTAATGATATTAGTAGTCGTTATAATATTTCAACTCAAGAAGTTGAAACCATACTTAAAAAACGTATGGAATTAATGAACATAACAGCTGAAACCGATGATGATGATTTCCAAACTTTTTATGAAAGTCTCATGGACGATATCGATGCAAAGATAGTAGAAAATGAAATACCACTTTGTAATAAAATCATTGATATTATCAAAAAAGAATATTGTTATCTAGAGATTTATTCTAAACCTAGTTATTGCATGGGTGAACCTATATAACATACTCAAATAAGTAAAAAAAACCTCTAAACTTTAGAGGTTTTTTGTGAAAAATCGATGTTGAAAGTGGTTATATATATGTAAGAAACAATAATAACAACGTAAAAATATAAAAAGATATGGAACAAACTAGATTTAATACTGAACTAATAAAAAATGAACTATATAACAAATTAAATATTAAACCTGAATATATAAAAGTGTTATATGGTACAAGTTTAATCTTTAGAAATAATCTTTTTATTGAAGTTAATTATAATAAAGATTGTGATTATCCACATAATCAATTATTGAATGCTATATCATTTAAATTCGATAATGTAACTGACAAAATGGATTTATCATGGTTTCCACATTTTAATTTAAGTCCATACGATAAAGCGAATGAATATAAATATTTTGCTATGCGGAGTGTAAAAGATTTAGGAAAAGAATGTAAAGTAAACTTCCGTAAATTCGATTTGAAAGATGAAAAAAATATTGTGGAAAAGCTAGCCAAGTATCTAAATAGTATTATGGAAGTAGTACAAGTTTATACAGGCGGATATCCATATAAAGATGGAATTTTGGAGACTTCTCTAAAAGAAGCTTTTCAGAAATAATAAAAAACATATCTGACTACTCAAATGAGTAGTCGGATTTTTCTAAGCGAAAGTAATTAAATTAATTATTAATTTATAAAATATAAAATTAAATGAAAAAAAGAAAATTTATTTTGATGTTTTTTGTATTGCTTTGCACTTCTGTATTTGCAAGTTGTACACCTCACGAAATAAAATATAGTGGAAATGGTAGCACAAACCCAACAGATTATAAATATGTTGCCGAAGTGTTTGTTTATCCGAACCCGTACTATAGTTTAGTAAGTAGTAATAATTTATCTGCTACAGATTCTTTTACTATAATGTGTGGAAATTTAGATACATTAAAAGGATTTTTAGCAAACCAATTTATTGATTATGGTACATATATTGATTCAAATTTAATGTTTAAATATACGATATACGTTGAAGGTTTAGAACATAATAATAATAGTTATTATAAGACTGATTACATTGTATTATATAAAACAAATAAGGATATAGAGTATATAGAAACATATATTAATAATAGAGTTTGTAACGATATTTATAAAGCTATTAAACAATTTGGGAATAACAATAATCAAATAACACAAGTATTTATAAAAGACGATATCAATTCTCAAGAAATTCTATATAAAGATAAGAATAATAAAACTTTAATATGGGACGAAACAAAATTAGATTTTGTCTATATATAGATTAGATTTTTACTCTGTTATTCATTATACACAACTCCAAACGATAAAAAGTTTGGAGCTTTTTTTGTGAAAAAAATAAATCCATAATGGTTATATAAGAATAGATTTATTTTTTTTATGTTTCACGTGAAACATTGATATTCTTAATTGACTAATTAATTAAGAATGTTAAATTATTTAACACTAAAAAAGTAGATTTATTTTTGTGAGATTGTGAAAAATATAGATTGAAATTGGTTATGTATGTGTAAGGACAAAAGATAGTCCACTTTCAAAGAAAAGAAAAAATAAATTGATTTTTTTCTCTTAGATTGTGAAAAATCGATATTGAAAGTGGTTTTATAGATGTAAGGACGAAAGAAACAAATTAAAGTAATAACAAATAAAAACCTCTCGATAGTATAAGGTGAATCGGTTTTAATTATGGCTAAGAAAATGAGAGCTAGAACATTGAAAAGTTTGCAACGTGAATTAGGTAAATTTGTGTCGGTTAGCAATATGGAAGGTAAAAGTGGTAAAGTACCTAATCAATTCATAATTAAATATGAAAACGGTACAATATTTCAATCTTATGAAAGTATAATTGCCGTTAAATGTAAAGGCTTATATCTAACTGATAAACACGATTATTCAGTAACAACAAGCAAATATTGTTTGCAATTTACAAACTACAACAAAAAAGAACGTAACCAAGGTTTAGAAGAAGGAACAATACGAAAGCTCATAGCTTAATAAAAATAGACTCCAAACGATAAAAAGTTTGGAGTTTTTTTTTCTCAGATTGTGAAAAATATAGATTAAAATTGGTTTTATATATGTAATAACAAAGTAAATAAATAAAAGGATATGGATATTATAAAATTAGACTATGAAAGATATAATAATGTATGTAGCAGATTATATAATGTACAAACATTATTAGAAAATGAATATGATAATCTAGTTTCACAATTTGAAAATCAAACTTGTGAAAGTATGATGTCTTATAATGAAAAACTTGAAAATCTTAAATCATCAATTAACGATATTAAGGATATTGTGATTGAAATGTCGGGATTTGAAATAGGACAAAAAATACAATATTGTGAAATGTCTAAAATAAAGAATGGTATTATATCAGATATCTATCTATGTGTAAACACTATTCATGTACATATAGAGAATGTAAAACAAAGTAAAGTAATTCGTGATACATCAATTGATGATTTACGAGCAATGCTATTATTAGCTAATGAACAAAAAAAGAAAAAGTAAGATAGTAATTTTTGTTCCTTAGATTGTGAAAAATATAGATTAAAATTGGTTATATAGATGTGAGTTACTCAAATGAGTACTATTAATTAAAGTAATAACAGATAAAAAAAAATAAAGAGATATGAAAGTATTAACTTTGATTACTAACGTTGACGAATTGACTAAGTATTTAACAACTAGAAATAAATTATCTAGTATCAAAATTGATGGTAAAGATACCGAATTATTAACTACTGTTGATAAAGTAATTGAATTGTTAAATGATTGTATTGGAAATAACACTTGTGAATCAACTTTCTTTGATTCTAACAAAGAAATATATGATTTTAATTTAAAACCAATATATAAATTATATAACTATATTGGTATAGACGATAAAACAGCAAAAAATATGCTAGAATCTACTATCGGTCGAAACATATTAGATTATGGTATGTTCTATGAATTATTCACTAAAGTATTTAACAAACTAATTAAATCTAATACCATACAAGAAAATCAATTTTACCATACCAAATTGGGTAAATTAAAATTAAAATCAAACATAACTAATACAATGATGTTTGACATGGTAAGAGATTTATTGCTGAATAAAAAATGTAATTCAGCGAATACTTTAGAAAGGACACATGAATATAGACAATTTCAATTTCAATCTAATGGTAATTATAGTTTTCTATTAAAACTATATGATAAAATAGAAAATGAATCTGCAACATTAGAAGTGTTTGATATTAAAAATAATTGTTGGTTAGATATAATTATTGAAACAACTTATTTTCAAACCAATTTTGATATATTGGAAAAAATGGTAATAACCTCTGTACAAAAACGTATATTAGAATCTTGTATATTTCCAAGTGATGATATGACCACATATATAAAGAGTATATTTAAATAAAAATAGACTCCAAACGATAAAAAGTTTGGAGTTTTTTTCACAGATTGTGAAAAATCTAGATTGAAATTGGTTATATAGATGTAAGAACAAAATAATAATATTATAAGATTATGGCAAACTTTGAAAGTGAAATAAATATTGATGTTTTGGATTTAGTTTATTCATTACCAAAACAAAAACAAATTGATTTAATCAAAGAATTGTTATCTAACTTAAATAGTGATGAATTAAATAATATAATTCCACAGAACAATGTTGATATAGATAGCTTAAACTTCCTTAATAAGGAACTAAACACTAATTATAAATCTTTAAATGATGTGGATTGGGATTGGATTTCCAACTCTCAAAACCTTTCGGAAGACTTTATCCGTAAATTTGCTGATAGAGTAAATTGGACTGAGATATCAGGGAGCCAAACTCTTTCCGAAGACCTTATCAGAGATTTTAAAGATAAAGTGCATTGGGAAAATATTTCAGTATGTCAAACACTCTCAGAAGACTTTATAAGAGAGTTTTCTGATAAAGTAGATTGGAATTATATTTCAGCAAATCAAAAATTGTCAGAAGAATTTATCAGTGAATTTGCTGATAAACTTGATTGGTGGGATATTTCATTTAATCAACATTTATCTGAAGGGTTTATTCGAGAATTTCAAGACAGAGTCGATTGGTGGTGTATTTTAAATGTACAAAACCTATCAGAATCTTTTCGAGAAGAATTTGAATATAAAATAAAAAAGTAGATTTATTTTTGTGAGATTGTGAAAAAAATAGATTGAAATTGGTTATATAGATGTGAGTTACTCAAATGAGTACTATTAATTAATAGTAATAACAAGTAAAAAAATGAAATAATAACTATGAGTACAATGTTTTGTCCTAACTGTGGGAAGAAAATTAAACCAATTACAGATATATGTTTAGATTGTGAAACTTATATTCATGAAGGTGATATTATCAAAACAGATTATGATGTACATGATATTGTTTTTTATAAAAACAAAAAACATGAAATAACAGATATTTTCCTTGACGATGATTTTGATGTTATAATTGAGTTAGATTATGGATTTGATTACGTAAGTGAAGATGAAATTGTTTAATTATTTTTTTTCTCAGATTGTGAAAAAAATTAGATTAATATTGGTTATATAGATGTAACAAATTAATAGTAATAACAATGGAAAAAATAAATAGAGACAATTACAGAGAAGTTTTAGAAACTATTGCAGAACAAAATGGTTTGGAAGTCGTAAATACCACTGAGGGTAGAAATGGTTATCCTATTGGTATTATGCCTATGTTGAAAGGATTTGAGTCATTCAAACAATTTGAAACAATAGCAAGTCAATATCCACAATTAAATCAATTTAATTTAGATAAAAAAGATGGGTGGCAACTATGGTTCAGAAGTAGTGATTATTTTAGTTGTGGTTATCTTTTAGACGATAAAACAAGTGATTACCAAAATGTATGGTACAAATCTGATAAATTAGAATTTATCAACCATGCTATTTTAGATTGTTTTGAAGTGCTGTTTGAAGAAGTAAAAGAGGTAGAAAGCACTACAGGCGAAATTTTCTTATCTAAAGGCTCATATTGTGAAGACTTAGTTTTTGCAAGTGTAGAAAAAGCACTTTCGGTATGGGAGCAAAATAAAAAACTTCTACATAATTTAGAGTTTGCTGAATGGACTAATGAAAATGATGAAAAATTTGAATTGTCGGAATATATAGATTTTTATCCTTACAATGAAAAGATAAAAAAATATGAAAAATGGTTCGCTTGGTTTGATAAACAAGAACAAAATAAAATCTTAATAGAAAATTTAGATTCAGGTAGAATTGAAGATAGCGAATGGGAAACTTGCTCATATTACTACGACACACATACTTATGCTATGGCATTGGGTGTAAGCAGTTTGAGTGATTTAGAAATTGATTAATATCTAAACAAATCATACCGCTCCAAACGATAAAAAGTTTGGAGCTTTTTTTGTGAAAAAAATAAATCCATATTGGTTATATTAGAATAGATTTATTTTTTTATGTTTCACGTGAAACATTGATATCCTCAATTAATTAATAATGTTAAATTATTTAACATGAAAAAAGTAGATTTATTTTTCTTAGATTGTGAAATAAATAGATTGAAATTGGTTTTATAGGTGTAACAAACAAAGTAAAATAATAATAGATATGACAAAGATAATTTTTCAAACCGTAAGATTAGAAAACGTAAAACCGAATTTCATTCAAAGAGCTTTAGAATTAAACGATATAATAAAGAGACTAAATAATAGTAATAATGGTTTTATTTTTTCTTTGAAAAGAAAAAATGAGATAACAGATTTAAATAGTTATTATAGTAATACATTAATAACTGATTTAGCTAACGAAATAAATTCGTGTAAATATAATGTTGATGTAAAAATTGATATTGTAAAAAATGAATGTTTACGGCTAACTATGTCAGATTATTATATTGATGGTGGCTCACATTGTATTAATCATATTGTAAAATATATTTATCCACTTGCAAATAAAGATGGAAATATTTTTACCACAATTGATAAATTAATTGATTAACTTGTGAAAAATATAGATTAAAATTGGTTATATAGTTGTAAGAAATAATAGTAATAATAAATAAAAGTAATAAGATTATGTTTACAGAAAGTTTTGTAACAACAAGTGGTGTAGTTTGTCAAAAAACAGCTTTTTATGGTAGTGAAAAATATGGAGACGAAATAATTTCTACCTTAGAAAAACATGGTGGAATTAATTGCGGTTTATCAGCACATAATGAAAATAAAGTGTATTATATAGGACAAGACAATGTAATACAATGTGATGATATCGATAAATTAGATAGAAGTCAGCAAGGATATGCACCTATAACTTGGGAAAACTATGTTAATAGATTGTATATTCTAACTGAAACTATTAATATAGAAGAACAAGGAGAAGAAGTATATCGTGAAAAAAAGATATTATATCGTAGTCAAGACTTTCATAGATTACAAAAAAAATTGATTAACCTTTTTAAAGAACGATTAAGTGAAAATAATTGCACTGAATATACTAAGATATATAACAATAAAAATAGTAAAATAGTTGATAATGCCACATATATTATCAAAACAGATGTAGAATGGTGTGAAAATGGAATTGAAGAACACTATTTTAGTATTCAAAGTTTATCAAATGTAGAAATAATATAGACTACTCAAATGAGTACTATTAATTAAAGTAATAACAAAATAAAAACAGAAAAAAATGGATAGATTAGAATTTTTCAATAAGTGTTTAGATACTCAATATGAATCATTAGACCAAGTAAATTGGAATGATAGAAGTTTATATACTCAAACTCATTCTATAGGTTTTTTAATTGAGTTTGCAAATGAATTAAATTGGGATTTAGTTGCGGAGTGGACTGTAATACCACAGAAATATGTTATGAAATTTAAAAATTATATGAATTGGAACATATATATTGCACATCATTCGCCACTTCCCGAATTAATGTTAGAAATTGTTTCCAAAGTAGATAATATAGATTGGAACATAATATCTGAAAAATGTTGGGTAGTACATACATTTGTAAAGTCTTATTATAATAAGCTCAACAAAGATTTGTTCTTAAACAACAAAAATGTTGATAATGATGTAAAAATGTTGTACCTATCATTAATGTTAGAGAACAAGTAATAATACAATTCCCCAATATGGGAAAAATGAATTTATTTTTTTCTCATATTGTGAAAAATCTAAACCAATAGTGGTTATATAGATGTAAGAAACAAAATAAATATTATAAGATTATGTTAGGAATAATTTATAGTGTGGTATCGCAATTTAATTGTGAAAGCAAAACATGGGTGTTTGCTACAAAACAAGAGGCACAAGAACAATTTAATTCAATTGTCGATGGTATCGAAGAAGATAGTACAATTCAAACTCAAAATGATGAGTTTGTTTGTGGGGAGGATATAAATGGATATTATTTCCAAGCATATATTAATTCTCACTATGTGAAAAACATTGAATTAATAGAAACATTTCAAGACTAACCAATAATATTATAAGATTATGGCTACAAAGGTTCTTATTGATACTAGAAATAATAAATTTATTCAGTTTGAGACTGAATATCAATCTAAATTAAGGA
Organism: Bacilli bacterium; assembly: GCA_045634565.1. GTDB lineage: Bacteria > Bacillota_I > Bacilli_A > RF39 > UBA660 > UMGS1613. The sequence continues at coordinate 13,816 of JAZRAM010000030.1, read as the reverse complement.
TTGAAAAGAAAACAGATATATATGATACACATTGTGGATATATTTGTAGTAAACAACCGCTTTCTCAATGGAAAAGTGGAACAAAAATAACGTATTATCGAAGATTATTCTTTGCAATTAAACAAAATCTTCCAAGTGAAAGATATAAATTAGTAATTAATGGTGTGAATGAATGGAAAGAGGGTAAATATTTCCAAATAGATAAATATTATTATATATATCCTTTAACAGCACTTGGAGATTTAGGTGTTCGACACATTTTATTTGGTGATAAACCAAATGAAGATGAGCTAGAAATAGATATAGAAATGTTTAAATACGTTACACCTAAAGAATTACCATTTTATATGAACATTGATAGAACATGGCAAGATGTAATCGAAATAGAGTAATTAATTACTCAAATGAGTATAACAAGAAAAAAATATATAATAAGATTAAAGAACTAATTAATTAAAATAAACAACTATGACAATAACAGAAGAAATAAAAACAAAGTTAGAAATTGTAGAAAAAACACAAGACACAGTAAATTGGACTATAGGTGTATTAAGATTTACCAATGATTTAGGTGATAATCAATTGTTTGTGTTTAACACAGATAATGACGCTCTTAAAAACTTTAGTGTAAAATTCCTTATAAACAATGATATTTTAAGCATCAAATTAAATGATGATGATATCTATGAAAATTTAGTTTCAAAAGACAAGTTTAGTGATACATACCAACAATGTTGGGCATTATATAATAAGAGTTGTGAGTTATATAATAAATACGAACAACAAATGTTGGAACAAAATATATTAAACTCTATTAATGACTATTTTAATGTATCTAAGACTTCTTTAGAGGAGATTAGTTTAAGTTTTTGGATAAAAATTTTGTCCATTCTATCATTCCCAAACAATGAATTAGAATATATATTCAAACATATATCTAATTTCAAAGAAGTGAAAAAAATATATATTTCCTCCAAAGGATAAAAAGCATAAAACTCACCTCCAAATAATAAAAAGTTTGGAGGTGTTTTTGTGAAAAAAAATAAACCTATATTGGTTATATTAGTAGAGGTTTATTTTGAGTGTTAAATTATTTAACATTAAAAAAGTAGATTTATTTTTGTGAGATTGTGAAAAATCTAAATTGAAATTGGTTATATAGTTGTAAGAAACAAAATAAAATATTATTATGGAAAAGTATTCAATCATAGACCCATTATTTCAATATAAAGGTAAAAAAAATATTACCATTTATAGTGGTACAAAAGAACAATTTTTAGCATTGTACCAAAAGCAATTAAATGAATCGAATCTAATTCTATTAGATGGAAAGTTTAATAAACTGCAAAATAGTGCACAAATCTATGTGTATTATAATAAAGAAAATAATAATATGGAAACAAGACTTTATTACCATAAACACATGTATAAAGTTTTACAACATAATTCAATTCCATATTATCCAATATATGCTGAATTAAATTAAACAGATATCTAAATACAAGTGTATATGCTTGTAATAATAAAAAACAAGTATATACGCTTGCAATAAAAAAAAATAAATCAATTTTTTTTCTTAGATTGTGAAAAATATAGATTAAAATTGGTTATATAGATGTAAGAAACAAATAATAGTAATAACAAAATAAAAAAAATAGGAGACATAACTATGGCAGATATTTTAGAACAAGCAATGAAAGTTATAAATTCAACCGCAACAGAAGAAAAGAACACAACTAATGCTCTAACTTTAGGTTTAGGTTTTCATAAATTTGATGGAAATATAAGCGTAAATGAAGTAATTAATCAAATTGGTGCGAATTTTGAAGTGCGAGAAGATAAAATTGTGAGACTTCCACAAGACCAAATTGAAGCAATTCTAAGAGGTGAACAAATTTCAATTGACCCAAATTGTATTATTGATACGCATAAAGCAACCGTATGTGTTGAAAAAAATAAAACAATAGGTGTTGTTGGTGAATCTTATGGAACAATACAAAATACCACTTGTTTTGATTTAATTGATATGATGTGTAATTCATCAGTAAATCAAGACCCTCTAAAAATTGTGTCAGCAGGTTTAGTACATGATTTTGAACCATATATACAAGCTGAATTACCTACAATAGGTCGTATTGATGGCGATAAATCAGAAACAAAATTCTATATTTTTGCACATACTTCTCATGATGGTACAAGCGGACTTCAAATTAGATTTTCTCCCGTGCGAGTTATTTGTCAAAATACATTTATGCAAAATGTAACATCAAAATTGGGATTGACTTTCAAACATTCACGCTATGCACCGCAAAGATTTGACTTCACTAAACAAACCAATATCACAGCTATACAAGAAAAGTTGCGTAAACTTGTATTATTTAGTGAAGATTATATAAATCAAATGAATGCTTTTAAACTAGCTAAAGTAAATGACACTGATATAGAAAACTATGTATTAAATCTTTTTGTTGATAAAGAAGATTTGAAACGACAAATTAAATTACATAATTATAATTTAGATTTGGTAGATGACCTTTCAACTAGAACTAAAAACATTATCACTGACTTTAAAAATACACTATATAGTGATGATTTAGGACAAGATTTTGCACAAGGTACAAAATTGTGGCTGTTCAATGGAACAACAAATTATCTATCAAATACAGCAAGCTATGGTAATGCTAAAAAAGATGATACACTAACATTAGCAACTAAAAGATTTGATAGTATGTTAAATGGCAGTGCTAATAAGAAAATGGAAAAAGCTATGGAATTGCTAGTAGCATAAAAAAATTCCCTCCAAACGATAAAAAGTTTGGAGGTTTTTTTGTGAAATAAATAGATTAATAGTGGTTATATAAGAATAGATTTATTTTTTTATGTTTCACGTGAAACATTGATATCCTTAATTAATTAATGATGTTAAATTATTTAACATTTAGATTTTTATATCTACTTATATAACCAATTCAAGACTATATTTTTCACAATGAAAAAGTAGATTTATTTTTTCTCAGATTGTGAAAAAAACATACCTATAGTGGTTATATAGTTGTAACAAACAAAATTAAATAATAAAGCAATATGAACTTAGCTGAACAAATGCAAGCACAAATAATGCTTAACAAACTATTACCTCAAATTCAACTGCAATTATCAAATCAAGATTTTGCGTTAGTTGATTATCATAAAGGTTTACAAGAACTGCTTATTCAAAATGGTTTTGATGTGAATTATAATCAACGTGAATGTCAGTTAGTTGTGAAATTCAAAACTAATAGTGGTTTTTGGTCTAATAGATAAACACTAGAATAAAAAAAGTAAATTTATTTTTCTCAGATTGTGAAAAAAATATACCTATAGTGGTTATATAGATGTAAGAAATAATAAAAGAAATGGTTTAATTAATACAATTAGATTGATATGAAATATTTTGATGTAAAACTTGCAATTATCGGTCATGAAACTAGAAATAAAGAAATTCTAACTATATTAGAAGACTTTGGAGGTAAAAATCATCAGGCTTTAACTGCTAAAGATGAATATAGTGTATATTTTATCAATAATGATTTTGATAGAGAAGAAGACTCGGAAACAATTTATGCTTATCCTACAGATGGAATGGCTGAAACCGATTTCATTATAACCAATATTAATGCACTCACAAAAATGCATCGATTCACAATCAAAACATTTTGTGAATGGAGAAAACCTGCAGATATATCATTTAATGGTACAATTTGTGATTTAATTCATGAACTCGAAATTTTATATCATGCTTATGAGGGTTATGATATGGAAATATTGGTAGATTATAACCATGTATATGGAAATGATGAAACCGTATTTGATTCAGAATATCTAGATTACTTATTGTGGAATTTAAAAGAAAAAGGGCTACTAAATGTAGCCTCAACTACTCAAATGAGTATATAAAAAAAAATACCACTAAATTGTGAAATAAATGCGTGAATAGTGGTTTTACTTATGTAACGAAAAATTTTTCCTATACACGCTGATTTATTATTGTTATTACTTTGTTGAAATAGTCAATTAGAGACTATCCGAACGAGAAAATCAATCGGGCGAAAATGCTAAGTGAAAGTAACTACTGATAGGTACATTAGGTTCTTCGATATTATCTTCTTTACATGTACCTAAATTTGGGAAAATAGTAACAAAACAAATAAATAATTATGAATACAGATAAATATTTAGACAAAGTATTTGAAACAAGTGATGGTATGGTTTATAGAACTGATAAACCAATAGATAAAGTCAGTGATAATGAAATTATCTACATACCAGAATCATCAATTAAAGAAATGTTTGATTATAAAGTTATTAATATAGATATTGACGATGAAAGTCTTGTTAATGATTTTGAATGTGAAACAAAAACTACCATAATAAAGAAAATTCAAAAAGCGTTTGGATATTCTATTGAAGAAATTAATCAACACAATATGGTAGAAACCGTTATAAAGGCTTGTTCATGGGAATGTGTTGATACATTGTTGGATAGAATAGAAAAAGACGAACTTTTATCTAATGATATTGATTAAACAATTGTAGAGTGTCCTCTACCATTATTAATATGGTAGAGGATTTTGAAAAAAAAGAATCTAGTAACAAACAAAAAAATATAATAACATGAAATACATATTTTATAACATTATTTATTTAGCTATTGCAATTATTATTGGTTTTACTACCACAACTTTTGAAACCTCTTCAATACCTCCTTTCGTATTAGGTGTTATATATTTAATGGTTATATTGTGGTCGATAAGAAAAACAAATAAGTTTTTGATTTTTTCAAATAATCTTATTGATGGTATTAATGAAGAAATGAAAGACAATAAATGTATCGTGAATAGTGTTCAACAAATTCAAAACGAATGGTTTAACTTTACATTATTCAATAAGATATCAATATGGTTTGTTCTTAGTTATAGTATGGTATTTTTCGTTAGTATGTTATTCATTAATTATGATATATTATTTGAATACTATAATTTTTATGCAAGTTATGTAGCCTTATTTACACTGCAATTAATTGGGTTTATACATCAATACACAAATGCAAGTAATATGGGTTATTTTCTTTCGGATAAAGAAGGAAATAAAAACATCTAAATAATTAAATATCCCACCTCACAACATTAGATGTAATTAATAAATGCAATAGCTTTCTCTCAAAAAGTTATTGCATTTTTTTTGTGAAAAAAACGATTTTAAATTGGTTATATTAGAATAGATTTATTTTTTTATGTTTCACGTGAAACATTGATATTCTTAATTGACTAATTAATTAAGAATGTTAAATTATTTAACACTAAAAAAATAGATTTATTTTTCTCAGATTGTGAAATAAATGTGTGAATAGTGGTTATATATATGTAAGAAACAAAGAAAAAATAATAATTATGACACAAGAAGAAAAAGAATTGCTTTTATCGTTGTTACAAAAAGCAAATGAAGATAGTTTGATACGTATTTATGATTATGATGAAAATCTTTATAATTTAGATTGGATATATCTTGAAAATGAAATTCATATAAAAATAAAAGAAATATAACACAAGCAGAAAAAGATTTATTAACCAAAGACTTATGTTCAAGATTACCGTATGGTGTAAAATGTGAAGATGGATATGGTAATGTTTTAGAACTTAATGGTATAGACAAACCAAATTGTGCTACATTTAAATGTGCAACTAAAAGTTTTTGGACTACCAATTTAGATGAATGTAAACCATACCTATTCCCTCTTTCAAGTATGACTGAGGAACAGAAGTCATATTTATACTTTAATACTAATTTTGAAGTAGATATGTTCGGAAAATTGGTTGTTAAGATGGATGCTGATGATAACTATCTCTATACCGACCTATCAGATTACACATCTATCATAAATTGGCTTATCGAAAACTTTATTAGAGAATTTAAGTATTTAACAAAACATACCTATCTTAATTATATAAATTATTAACAAATAAAGTAATAATAATAATAATAAATAATTATAGATAAATTGATTAACTAATATTACTCAAATGAGTATATCAGTATAAAAATAAACAATAACTATGGAAAATAATAATTCTTCATTTAAGAATAATATTGATTTTGAAAAACTTATCAAAGATGTTATTCGACAACGTTGGGAAAATGAATATCCAAATGATTTTGTAGCATATACCTCAAGAGATTTAAGCGAACGTGCAAACGCTAACCACGCTCCATACACTTGGTACAATAAAGTTCTCAATGGGCATTTACCTCATAATATAATTCAAAAAATACAACGGATTGATTTTGATAATTCCGAAAAAGCAATTCAAATGAGAATCGAAATATATAACTCTCTAATGAATGCAACAAATTTAAAATTATGGTGTATTGAAAATATATGCGTTTAATTTTAATGATTTGTGAAAATAATAAAATATAAATGGTTAGATAAATGTAATACTAATTAAAATATAATTTAATATGAAAAAATACACATATAGAATAGTAGACGATAAAACATTGCAAGATATTAAATATATCCAAAGTGAAACTGAATTAGTTTTTTTCACTAAAAAACAAATTAAAATTACCCTATACACATTAGGAAGTATATTTCTTATAAGTATATTGTTTTTATTAGGATATCACAAGTATAACGAAAATTTCTTAACAAAAGAAATTGAAAGGTTAGAAACAATTAATGTAAATACAAAACATATTATTGATTTAGAATACCAAGCTGGGAAATCAATTATTCGTGGTAGTCATAAAATACCTACAGACTCTATTTATAAAATTTATGAATTTGCTAAAAAATGTGGTGCTTGGTATCCCGAAGTCATTTATGCTCAATGTATTTTAGAAAGTGGAAGTGGTACATCTTTGTTAGCAAAAGAAGTTAATAATTTATTTGGTATGAAACAAGTTCATACACGACTAACAACTCAAATTAAAGGTAAAAACTATAAAGGTTATGGAGTGTACATAAATTGGGAATGTAGTGTTATAGATAGAATATTATGGGAAGAATGGCGATTTAGCGGTGTAAAACCCAATAGAGACAAATACTTAAATATAATATTAGCTAAGAATGGCTATGCAGAAGACCCATTTTATAAAGATAAAATATTGAATTTAATTAAGGATTTAAATTTAGAATAGTATGAGTGAAAATCATAATGATATATTAAACGGATTTGGCAATGGATGTCGCAGACATTACATTAATAATGGACGTATAAAAATTCTCATTTGTGAGACATATCGTAATGGCCGAGTAACAGGTTCAAATGTATTAAAATATGGCTTAGAACCAAAAAAATTTATACCGTTTGTTGAAAAAGAAATTTTTCAAGTCAAAGATTGGTGTACAACAAATAATCTAGAAATTATAGAAAGTGCTAACGGTCAAATAACATATAGAAATTCTTTTAATGTTATTTGTATGGATAAATATTTTATCATGGAATTAACTGATGATATGAACGCTGATAACGAAGAATAAAAAAACTCCCTCCAAGCAATAAAAAGTTTGGAGGTTTTTTTGTGAAAAAAACAAACCCATAATGGTTATATAAGAATAGATTTATTTTTTTAATGTTTCACGTGAAACATTAGCATTCTTAATTAATTAAGAATATGTTAAATTATTTAACACTAAAAAAAATCAATAGATTGTGAAAAAAATAGATTAAAATTGGTTATGTATGTGTAAGGACAAAAGATAGTCCACTTTCAAAAAAAAGAAAAATAAATTGATTTTTTTCTTTCTTAGATTGTGAAAAATCTAAACCAATAATGGTTATAGCTATGTAAGAAACAAATTAATAACAAAATAAAAATAATAAATATTATGAGTAAATTAAAAGATACAAAACATCATAGTTTATATCGTGCTTGGCGATATTATAGAACACAAATAAATTATGTTCAAAATGAAATAATTAGTTTGAAATTAGATATTACAAAAGAAATTAAGCATGACAAAGAGTTAAATGTAACTAGTTTCAATCCTTATGTAAATGAATGGAAAGAACTATTGAAAACACGTCGAAAAAATATACAGCAATATACTGAGGCAATAAAATTTATAAAATCTGAGATTAAGAAAAATCAAAGATATATGAATGACGTATGGAATTAATCTTTTTTCTCTATTAGATATAGTTAAATAATTAGTAAACAAAAAATAAAAAGGTAATAAAAAATGAATAGTATAATAATAATTCTATTAGTGGTAATTACTGCTTTAGTAATAATGATATTTGCATCGTTAAATCTAAAATTTAATTTCTTATATGATAAATTAGAATATTTGCAAAGAGAACAACGAAATAATGATGAACTATTACAAATATTAAAAGAAACATTAGATTTAAATCAATCTACATTACAACAATATAAAGATTTCTTAGAGTTTATAAAAGAAGGAGAACAAAATAATTCTGATAGATATCTTAAAATTTTGGAATTAATGAATAATTTAATACAGATAATTCCAAATCAAATAACAGACCTACAAAACGAATTAAACAAAGAACAAAACAATAAAGATAATGAATAATATGGAAAAGAAAATAGCAATTAGAGGTCATAAAACAAGAGGTGCAGAAGTAATTGATATCTTAAAACAATTAGGTGGAAACAATAGTTATCCACTTCTCGGAGGATATGCACATAATATATATTTTATTGATAAGAATAATGTAATAGAATATATACCTTTATCAATAAAAGATATTGATAAAATTTATCAAATCTATACATTAGAAGAATATCTAGAAACATTAAACCAAACAAAGCAAATGAATGATAAAACACAACGCCAACTATCTGTAGATATTGAAACTGCAAAACAATGGTATAAAACCGATAACGAAACACTAAAACAACTTGCTCTTAGTCTCTTCACAGAAAAAGAACTTACAAAAGAACTTCCAACATCTTGGGAAGAATTTTGTGAACAAAATGCAGAGGTTGATTGTGAATATTATATAAGTACTACAAGTCAAGTTAATACATGTTTAGGCTCATTTAGAGATAGTAAAAAGGATAAAAATCTTTTAGCAACACAAGAAGATGCAGAAGCAATTTCAGCATTAATTCAATTAAAAAGATTGAGAGATGCTTGGTGGAAGATACTAAATTATCAAGCTGATTGGACTGATGATAAAGAAAAATATTGCATAGTATTATGTAATAATGAAATTACATTCGAAACAAGAAGTTTTAGCAATGCGTTTTTAGCGTTTCCAACACAAGAATCTCGTAATCAATTTTTTGAATATTTTCAAGATTTAATAGTGAAAGCAAAACCATTTCTATCATAATCTTATGTTTGTTCGTCTAAATGGATAAGACACTCTTTTATATAAAAGAGAAATGTAGGTTCGACTCCTACACAAACATCTAAATAATAATATATACTACTCAATTGAGTAGTAATATAATATAAATTAAATAAGATTATGACAGAACAAGAACAATTAAAATACATTAATAAAGAATGTAATACTAAGTATACTTCATTAAATGAAGTTAAGTGGGAAAATATTTCAGCAGATAAAAAACTATCCGAAGATTTCATAAGAGAATTTCAAGATAGAGTTGATTGGTTTTGGATTTCAAGTAAACAAAAACTCTCAGAAGACTTTATCAGAGAATTTCAAGATAAAGTAGAGTGGTTTTGGATTCCCAGAAATCAAAAACTATCCGAAGATTTTATTAGAGAATTTAAGGATAAAGTAAATTGGGATTGTATTTCACACAATCAAAAACTCTCAGAAGACTTTATCAGAGAATTTCAAGATGAAGTAGATTGGTTTTGGATTTCAAATAGACAAAAACTATCCGAAGATTTTATAAGAGAATTTAAGAATAAAGTTGATTGGCATTGGATTTCAATGTGTCAAAAACTATCTGAATCATTTATAAGAGAATTTAAAGATAAAATTGATTGGCATTCTTTGTTTAACAATAAACATTTTAAACAATCTATTATAAATTATTTTAATTAATAGTAAAGATTATGACAGAACAAGAACAATTAAAATACATTAATAAAGAATGTGGAAAAAATTATACTTCATTAAATGAAGTTAATTGGCATGTCATTTCATGGCATCCAAATCTATCTGAAAACTTTATTAGAGAGTTTCAAGATATAATTTTTTGGCGTTGTGTTTCAGAGAGTCAAAAACTTTCAGAATCTTTTATTGTAGAATTTCAAGATAAGGTTGATTGGAGTAATATATCAAGACATCAAAAATTATCTGAATCTTTTATTAGAGAATTTCAAGATAAATTTGAATGGGAATATATTTCAAAATATCAAACACTCTCTGAACCATTTATAAGAGAATTTTCCAATAAACTTGATTGGCATAGGATTTCAAGATATCAAACACTATCTGAAAATTTTATTAAAGAGTTTCAAGATAAAGTTATTTGGATTCTTATATCACGTTATCAAAACCTATCAAAGGAATTTCTTCGAGAGTTTAAAGATAAATTACATTGGAGAAGTATCTTTATGAGAGAAGATATGGAACAAAAATTAATTAATATAATTTTAAATTAATAACTATTATGGCAGAAATACAACGATTTAGTACGAAGAAACTATATACAATTCATTATTATAATCACGACAAATCAAAAGTTTATACTTTAGAACATGTTCGTGGAATTAAACGTAAATATAATATTCAATTACCAATTCTCATGGAAGAATGTGATTTTATTCCTCGTTATGTAAAAATAATAGATGAAAAAACACAAGATGAAATATCTTACGCTCTTTATTTAGATTATGTTAAAATAAGTAATATATAAATCTATATATGTTACTCAAATGAGTATAATTAATTTAAACTTTAACTTAAAAAAAAATTAAAAATGAAACAAACAGAAAAATTTTTTATTGTGGGTGTAACACGTGAAAACATAAATCGTGTAAAAGAATTTAAATTTATGAATGGTAATCGTACGTTGAATTACAACAATGTTAAAGAAAAAGAATTTGAATTTAAGAAACATTCTCGTTTTCTAAATGAAATTACTATTAATATTGACACTAATAATATATTAGATGGACAACATCGAGTAAAAGCCTACTTAAATTTAATTGAAAAAAAGGAAATACCTAACTCTACCCAATTAGATGTGAAATATATACAGTTAAATAATATAAGTGAATTAGAATATTGTATTGATGTTAATAGTTCATTACATAATTGGAGAAATATTGACTTTATTGAGACTAATAAAAGTTTAAATAAATATACCGCTGTGTATAATAAGTTAGATACTTTATTTCAAAATGCACCACGATTAAAATTTGAGAAGAATAAAACGCTAATTTCAACAATAGGTGCCCCACGTCAAAAAGCGTATCGACGTGTTTTATTGATGTTAAAATATAGAAAAGGTTTAAAGGGTTTTAATATTAAAAATATTAATAATGAATTTAGATTAGGTAAGTTATTAATTACAGATGAAGAAATAAATTTTGCTAATACAATTATTCAAGAATTGACTCAAATATTAAATACAATTGGATATGGTGCTCCAAGTGGGTTAGAATCTCTTGTAAAATCATGGATAGAAATTAGAGATGATTATCCCTTCCACAAATGGTTAAAAGCGTTAAAATGTAAAGAAGATAATATAGCTCGACAACCAAAAGATAGAAAAGGTGATTGGGATTCAATTTTTGAGATAGCATCTGCTCATATAATGAGGGGTAAGTAACATTTATTAACGGAACAATACTTCATACATTGAGGTTTGTTCCGTTATATTAAAAATAATAAGATTATGACAGAACAAGAAAAATTAGACTTTCTGAATAGAGAATTAAATAAGAATTATAGTATAATAGATAATTTAAATTGGTTTGAAATATTAATGAACGAAAAACTCTCCGAAGATTTCATAAGAATATTTCAAGATGATGTACATTGGAATATAATATCAAAATATCAAAAATTATCAGAGTCTTTTATTCGAGAATTTCAAGATAAACTTGATTGGAAATATATTTCACAACATCAAATTCTCTCAGAAGATTTGATACGAGAATTTAATAAACAAGTTCATTGGTATCGTATTTCACAACATCAAATTCTCTCAGAAGACTTGATGAGAGAATTTAATAATAAACTTGATTGGAAACTTATTTCAAGATATCAAAAACTATCCGAATCTTTCATAAGAGAATTTAGTGATAAACTTGATTGGAAATATATTTCAAAATATCAAAAACTCTCAGAACACTTTATCAAAGAGTTTAAAAATAACATAGATTGGTGTTCTCTTTTTAAAAATAAAAACATTCAACAACAAATAATAAGTTATTTTAATCAGTTGTAAAATAAATTTATATATACCACTCAATTGAGTATAATTAATTTAAACTTTAACTATTATGAATTGGTTTAAAAAAATATTCAATAGAACAAAACGACAAACAAGAAAGAACGTTTTCAAATTTGAAACACAAAGATATAATCAAGAAGAAATGCTTCGTGTAGAAAAACAAAACTTTAGAGCACGAAAAGATTATATTGATAACTTCTTTAAAAAATTTCAAGAACAAGAATTAATGAAAAAAGAAGCTTATCAAGAAGAAATAAATATCCAAAGTCATCAACATAATAGTAAATGTCCAAGATGTAAAAGTACTGAAATCATTCAAGTATATAAAAGACAGAAAGGTGAATTTAGTGATTCAAAATTTAGTTTATATACTAACGGAAAAGTACACGGTACATTAGATACATATAAAGTGAATCAATGTAAATCCTGCGGACATGAATTTGAATATAAAGGACAACGTTATCTATGGGCTGATGATTATTATTATGATAAAATTGATATTAAATTAAATAGTTATTTATTCCTAACTGAAATTAGTGAAGCATTAGACGAATTAAATAAATTTAACCCAAATAAACTGATTGAAGAATGTGTAACTATAGAAGAGAAAAAAATTCAATTAAGTAAAAGATTAAAAGAATGTTACATCTATCCAAAAATCATAAATTGCCCAATAGAAGCTATTATTTATGCCGCATTACAAGAAGATTTCTATAAAACTTCTTATTGTGAAAAAATAATAAATTTTGGTAAATATAAACTTGATTTTGATGTACATGGTTATATGGCTAAACTAACTCCACAAGCTCAAGATTTAATGGTTAATTACTTAGGCTTTAAATATCATTTTAATTAAAAATAAAATACAAACGATTATGACTTGGAAAACATTTACAACTCGTCAAAAAAGTTCATTCACTTATTGGTGGTGGCATAATTTAGCATTTAATTATACAGCAATTAAATGCAAAGCATGGAAATTTAAATACCTATTCCATGATATAGAAAAACCTTTCCTTATGCTCATCTGGAGAGATTATAGAAAAGTACAACAATTCCACCGTAGCAAAAATAAACACCATATAGAATATCCACATTACGCTAAATGGGATTTGGAAGCAATGGTAATAGATTGGGAATGCTCCAGATTAACTAAACTAGAATCACCATTAAATGCTGTGAACACTTTTAGAAATATGGTAGAAATAAAAGAATCTATGTTATATGTAAAGGATATAGTAATAAGAACATCTTTACTTAAACGTATCCCAGATATCCTAGTTAAATTAAATCTAATTAATAACTTGGAAAAGGAAAAACTAAATAGTATTATGTTCTCTAATATCATTAAAAATAGATAAATTAATTAATTATATAGTACTCATTTGAGTAGTAATTATAATAATAAATTAATATTACA
>JAZRAM010000029.1:0-13352 GCA_045634565.1 Bacilli bacterium | reverse complement strand
ATGGATTTAAAACAAAAGTAGAAGCAGTTTATTATATAAATGATGGTAATATGGATAAATATATGAAAGCGATAGAACTTGCTAATATGTATAAATTACCTTTAATTGAATTAAAAAAGGATAATCAATAGATTATCCTTTTTTGTCGAAAATAAGTAGAAATGTTATGGATTTCTAAAAAAATATGGTAAATATATTGAATTATTTAAATTGTATATTTAAAATGAAAGCACGAGGTGGTTTAATATGAAAGAACAAGAAAGATTAGAAGTTATAAAAAGAATACAAGATAATATTAAAGAGAAAGAATCACTTAAAGAAAAAAATGAGCATTTGAAAAAATTATTAAATGATCCAAAAGTTGAAGAGTATTTGGATTTGTTAGAAAATATTAAAAATATTGAAGAAAAATATGAACAAAGAAATTCTTTGGAAGATTTTATTGAATGGGAGTTTGATAAAATTTTTGGATGTGCTAGAGATATACATATGGATGTTTATCCTTGTAAACATGATATTTGGATATACGATGGTTCATATCACTCGGTATGGCATTATAAATGGGATGATGATCGTATATATAGAACGCTTTCAGAAAATTCAACTTGGAAGTATCTAGAGAGTGAGTTTCTATATAATAAATATATTTGTTTAGAATGTCATAAAAGAGTAGAAACTAAAGAATGGCAAAATTTTGAAAATTTACACTTTGTATTAAAAAATCAAAACGAAGAAAAAGATTTAGAATCTTCATATTATTTAAAATTATATTATGAATTACTATATAAAAACAATATAGAAGAAGCACAAAAATTTTTAATTGAAGATTTTGAAAAAAATAAAGAAAAGGTATTAAGTATGAAAAATAAAAAGAGTTAATCTTTTTATTTTTTTGTAAACATATAATCTCTTGTTAAAATATGTTAAAGATAGTATAATATATATTATAGAGGTGTTATATGAAAAAGATGAAGAAAAACTCTTTGATGGAAGGTGCGCTTATTGCTACACTTGGTATAATAATTGTTAAACTAATAGGTTTATTATATGTTATACCTTTTAATGCGATAATAGGTGAGCAAGGTGGAGCTTTATATGGATATGCTTATAATATTTATAGTTTATTCTTAGCTGTATCTACTGCAGGTTTTCCATTTGCTATTAGTAAACTTACTAGTGAATATACAGCTTTAGGTTATAAAAAAGCAGTAAAAGATACATACAATTTATCTTTAAAAATAATATCTATAATATCAGTAGTAATATTTTTACTTCTATTTATATTTGCACCATCTATAGGTAAGCTTATAATAGGTGATGCGACAGGTGGGAATACAATAGGTGATATTGCTTTTGTAATAAGAATGATATCATTCGCAATACTTATTGTACCGTTCTTAAGTGTTACAAAGGGATTTTTGCAAGGACATAAATATATCGCACCTACTAGTATGAGTCAAATAATTGAACAAATAATTAGAGTAGCTATTATTCTTATAGGAAGTTTTGTAGCTCTAAGAGTATTTGGAACAGATATGAAAACAGCTATAGGTATATCTGTTAGTGGAGCATTCTTTGGTGGAGTAATTGCTTATATATATTTAAAAATAAAAATAAAGAAAGCTAAATTACTACCAAGTGATAAAGTTAAAGATGAAAAAGAGATAAGTAAGAAAGAAATAATAAAGAAGATTCTTACTTATTCAATTCCGTTTATTATAATAAGTTTGATTTATAATCTTTATAATACAGTGGATATGATATTGATATCTAGAACAATGAATGATATATTAGGATATAGTGCGGATACTATTGAATCTGTAATTAGTGTATTTACAACTTGGGGAGTTAAACTTAATAATATATTATTCGCGATTATAACAGGTTTAACTACTAGTTTAATACCTAATATAGTATCTAGTTATACTAAAGGTAATAAGAAAGGTGTTGATAATAAGTTTAATAAGGCATTACAGTATGTATTATTTATACTTGTTCCAGCCACATTATTCTTATCATTCTTAGCTGAACCTGTATGGACGTTGTTCTATGGAGAAAGTTTCTATGGACCAATAATATTTAAAGTATATATATTCTATGCTTTATTTGGTGGATTATATACAGTAGTAGTAAATACATTACAAGGTTTAAGTAAATATAAATTAGTAATAACTACAGTATTTATAGGTTTAATACTTAATACAGTTCTTGATGTACCAATGATGTTACTTGTAGATAAATTAGGATATGAACCAAGTTATGGGGCTGTACTTGCTGCAATGATAGGTTATAGCGCTTCAATAATTATGTCTTTAGTAATGTTAAATAAAAAATATGGATTTAGTTTTAAAGAAACAAAAGAAAAATTACCTAGTTATGTAATATCATGGTTAGTATTTGAAGTAGTAATTACACTTTTAAAATTAGTTGTACCAACTAACTTAGATGGTAGACTTATACAAATACCAATACTTTTATTATTTGGTGTGCTAAGTTTTGGAATATATTTTGTTATTCATTACTTTAATGGTAATTTAAAAACATTATTTAATATAAAGAAAGGAAGTAAAAAATGAAAATTGGAATAGCAAACGATCATAGAGGGATAGAGACAAAACATAAACTGACAAAATATTTAACTGATAAGGGTTATACTGTTGTTAATTATGGGACTAATCAAGAAGGAAGAGTTGATTATACAACATATGGTTTTATACTTGGTGAAGCAGTAGCACGCCAAGAAGTAGATTATGGGATAGCTATATGTGGTAGTGCTATAGGAATATCAATTGCTTGTAATAAAGTAAAAGGTGTTAGATGTGGTAAAGTTAACTCTGTAGATGAAGCAATTCATGGTAGAGAAAGAGACTTTGTAAATGTAATTGCCTTATCAGGTAATACTGATATAGAAGAAAATATAAAAATAGTTGATGCATTCTTAAGTGCTGAAGAAAATATGGAAGATCCTGTATATAGAAATAGAGTTGAACAAATAATAGAATACGAATATGATTAAGGTAATATTATATGTAATTATTTTTCCATTAACTATATTGTCAATGGAAGGATTAGATTTAAATAGATTCTTTAAACAATCTAGAGTAACTCAAGCTAGAATTATGTATTTAATGATAGCTATGTCTATATCGTATTTAGTGGTAAATTTCTTATATGATTTCTTTTTAAATTGCAAGGTAGTATAGTAGTATGTTTTTTTAAGGAGATGGTATCTTGATAAAAAAAATACTACTTTTTTCATGTTTAATAATTATAATTCCTTTTATAATAGTAACTATATTTATCAGAGATGATGAAATAACTTTTAATTTTTCACGGAATAGTGTAGTTAGAGTTTATAACGAAGAAACAGATTCTATAAGTTTAGTTCCTATAGAAGAATATGTAGTAGGGGTAGTAGCTGGAGAAATGCCTATAGAATTTGAAATAGAAGCTTTAAAAGCACAAGCAGTGGCTGCTAGAAGTTATGTAATGATACAGATGCAAAGAAATATAAAAAAAGAATATGATGTAGTTGATACTGTAAAAAATCAAGTATATTTAGACAAAGAACATTTACAGTCAGTTTGGAAAGATTCATATACAACTAATATCAATAAAATAAAAATGTCAGTACTTCAAACTAAAGGAGAGTATGCTTCATACGATGATAAGGTTGCTGAAACATTATTTTTTTCTACTAGTCCTGGTATAACTGAAAATAGTGAAGATGTATTTACAAATAAAATAGCTTATCTTAGAAGTGTAGAAAGTGCTTGGGATGAATTATCTCCTGTCTACTCAACAAATACAACTTATGCTTTAGAAGAATTTTATAAATTATTAAATCTAGATTATAGAGAAGAATTAAAAGTAGAAATAACTAGTAAAACATCTACAGGTAGTATAAAAAAAATAAAAATAAATAATAAAGAATTAACAGGTAGTTATGTTTGTTCCAAGCTAGGATTAAGATCTACTTTTTTTGAAATAATAAAAGAAGATAATAAAATAATAATAAAAAATAAAGGTTATGGACATGGAGTAGGAATGAGTCAATATGGTGCTCAAGGTATGGCAAAAGCAGGTTATAATTATCAAGATATATTAAAACATTACTATACTGGAATTGAAATAAAAAAATTTTAAAAAATTGAATAAAAAAAATTATTTTGTTCACACTTAATACTGAGGTGAATAAAATGAAAAGACAATTAAAAAAATCAGTAGTTTATGGGCTTTATGGTTTATCTTTTACTCTTTTAGTTGGTGGTATTGCCCTTTTAGGTTTTTCTGTTAAAGATTTAAATAAAGGGGAAGAAAGTTATGTATCAAAAGGAATACTTGACTATGAAGAAAAAGTTCCTGTTGTGAGTGATGAAGTAAAAATAGCTAGACCTTATATAGATGATAAGGTTATAGTATCTAAAAATTTTTATGATTATTTGGCAGAATCCAAAGAACAAGAAGAGTCTTTAATTTACTATGAAGGAACTTATATGCCTAGTAGTGGTGTATCTTATTCTAAAGGAGATGTATTTGATGTAGTAGCTATACTTGATGGTACTGTAAAGAGTGTAAAAGAAGATACAACTTTAGGTAATGTTATTACAATAGAACATGAAAATGGAATAACAAGTGTATATCAAAGTGTAGGAGAGATAACTGTAAAAGCAAATGACACAATAACTAAAGGTCAAGTAATTGCGAAATCAGCAACATCTAATATATCAACAGACTTAGGAAACCATTTATACTTTGAATTGATAATTGATGGAATATGTGTAGATCCAGAAAATTATTATGATAAATCAATTAATGAAATTTAGGGGTGTTAAAGCATACCCTTTTTATGTATAAAGACATCTTAAAAATATATAATTAATTAGAGGGGTGTTTATGAATTCATTGATTGTTAAACGGGTTATTGATGAAGCAAATTATATATTAGATACTAAAGAAACAATAAGAGAGATAGCTAAAGTTTTTAATGTTTCTAAAAGTACTGTACATAAAGATTTACATGAGAGATTGATTGATATAAATTACGGGCTTTATGAGGAAGTAGATAGTATTTTAAAGTATCATATAGATGTAAGACATATAAGAGGTGGACAGTCTACTAAAAAAAAGTATAAAAATTCAGTTTAAAATAAGATTAATGTGGTAATTTATGGTATAATAAATATAGTTGGAGGATGATAATATGTTTGCTAAAGATATTGGTATAGATTTGGGTACTGCTAATGTACTTATTTATATTAAAGGTCAAGGAATTGTACTTAATGAACCTAGTATAGTAGCAATCGATTCTGATACAAAAAAGATACTTGCAGTAGGGACTCAAGCAAGAGAAATGCTTGGTAGAACTCCTGGTAAAGTACTTGCTATAAGGCCTATGAAGGATGGTGTAATAGCTGATTTTGAAATAACAGAAATGATGCTAAATAGTTTTATTAAAAAGATAAATGGTAAGAGTTTCTTATCTAGACCTAGAATACTTATATGTTGTCCTTCAAATATAACTCAAGTAGAAAAGAATGCCATAAAGGAAGCTGCAGAAAGAACTGGAGCAAGAAAGGTTTTCTTAGAAGAAGAACCTAAGATTGCTGCTATAGGTGCAGGACTAGATATATCTAGACCTAGTGGAAATATGGTAATAGATATTGGTGGTGGCACTACTGATATAGCTATTCTTTCGCTTGGTGATATCGTTACTAGTGAGTCAATAAAAATAGCCGGAAATACCTTTGATACTGATATAATAAAATATATTAAAGATAAATATAAACTACTTATTGGAGATAGAACTGCAGAAGAAATAAAACTTGAAATAGGTTCTGTTTATCCAGAAGGCAGAAATGATAAGATGGAAGTTAAAGGTAGAGATTTAGTTACAGGTCTTCCACATACTATAACTTTGTGTAGTGAAGAAGTGGAAGAAGCTTTAAGAGAAAGTGTTTATACAATAATACATTCTGCTAAAAATGTATTAGAACAAACACCACCAGAGTTAGCAGCTGATATAATTGACAAAGGAATAATTATAACAGGTGGAGGAGCACTTGTACATGGTTTTGAAGGTTTACTTTCACACGAATTAAAAGTTCCTGTGTTTATAGCAGAAAGCCCACTTACTTGTGTAGTAGAAGGGACAGGAATACTTCTAGATAATTTACACTTATTAGAAAAATAAAAAGAATTAAAAATTTAATAATTTTAATTCTTTTTTTGTTGTGTTATTTATTTTACCTTTCTTATTACAAGAAAGATTAGCTAAAATACAATATGTTTTGTCATTTAACAAATTCATAATAGTTATTATTTCTTTATTTTTATTTAAAAATTTTTTTTATGTTATTTTCTATTTCTTCACTATTGTTAATTTTTTTATAACATCTAGTATAATTTCTCAATCTATTCATATCAAAATTAAATAAAAAATTTACTTTTTTATATTCATCAATAATTTTATTGTTTCTCCAGTTTGGGTATTTTAAATCAAGTAAATTTATTAATGAATTTATTACAATTTCTTTTTTCTTTCTAGGAAAATTTACCCATAACATTGCATTTTCTACTCTAAACAAAGTGTGAAGAATATATAAACATTCTATTTGATTTTTATATTCGTCAGATAAATTTCTTTCTTCCATATGTTTTTCTAATGTTTCTACACATCTTATAATATCTAATATATTAGGAATCCATTTTATAAAATCGGATATTGTTGTGTTCATGTTTATTCTATAATTATAAACTGATTCATCCATATGATAAATTTTTTCAGCACTAGCTATTATTACAGGCATAATAGCTAAATCTTCCCATTTTGAATGTTCTGGGAATCTTAAGTTATTGAATAAATCTCTACTAATTAACTTATTACCAAATCCTGGCGTTTCTGTAATAATATAATTTTTATTTTCTCTCACATCAATAATTTTATTTTCTTTTATATTGCTCCAACTACAAGTGTCCATCATTTTTATTGGACCTAATATAGTTTGGTGATTTCCTCTGACTAATTTTACCTTGTTTTCTTTGGCTATAGTATACATTCTTTCGAGTATATCTAATTTTAAATAGTCATCAGCATCTACAAATTTAATAAATTCTCCAGTAGCAATATCTAACCCCTTATTTCTAGCAGATCCCGCTCCTTCGTTTTTAGAATCAATTACTTTTACTTTATCTTTATAATTATTAGCGAATTTTTGCATTATGTCTAAACTAGAATCCTTAGAACCATCATTTATTACTATTATTTCAATATCTTTTAATGTTTGAATTACTAAACTGTTTAAACATTTATTTAAATATTTTTCTTCATTATAAACAGGCACAATAACGCTAACTTTTGGCATAATATCCCTCGCTTATCTAATTTTATAATAGCACATTTGAATTGAAATTTCAAATTAATTATTTGATCCGTCGAAAAAAAAGAACATTTTTTCATATGCTCTTTTTATCTCAATAATGGGGCGAAATAAGGGAATCGAACCCTTGCATAATGGAACCACAATCCACCGTGTTAACCACTTCACCAATTTCGCCATATAAGCCCTAAATCGACTTACGAAACATATTTTATCAAATATTCTTAGTTTTGTCTATACATTTTTTAATTTTTTTATCAATTAGACACTTACCTATACAGATTAAATATTAAATCATAATATAAACCGAGGAGGACTTTATGAATAATTATTCAAATTTCAAAAATTATAGTAATTATACAAATATGATGCCAAATGTTAATTTGTATAATAAACAAGTTACTTCATTTAATGATCAATATAAAGATTATAATAAAATGAATATGACAAATCAAAATAGTTTATATGACCCTTATAATGGTCTTATTAGAGGAAATTTATTTAGAAATTTATATGATCCTTATAAATCAGGGGAACCATATGAAATTAAGCCAATGAATGCACAGGCTGAACTTTTAACTAATATAGATGCTTTAAGCTTTGCTATGGTGGATTTAGGTCTTTTCTTAGATGTAAATCCTAATAATCAAGATGCGATTAATTTATATAATCAATATAGAGAACAAAAAGAGAATTTAACAAAAGATTATGAATCTAAATATGGGCCTATTACTTTAGATAGTGATAGTTTAAATTCATATCCTTGGTCTTGGAAAGATATGCCTTGGCCTTGGGATAATTAGGAGGATTGTATGTTTAAGTATGTTAAAAAATTAGAATATCCTATAAATATAAAGAAAAAAGATTTAAAAATGGCAAAAGCATTATTAGCTCAATATGGTGGCCCAGATGGGGAATGGACTGCTGCAATGAGATATTTAAATCAAAGATATACTATGCCAGATGAAAGAGGCTATGCTCTTTTAAATGATATTGGTATAGAAGAAATGTCTCATGTTGAGATGATAGCTACTATGGTTAAACAATTAATGGCAGGGGCTTCTCCTAAAGAATTAGCAGATGCAGGTCTTACAGGACAATATGTTCAACACGATCATGCTTTATTCCCAACAGATGCTAATGGGGTTCCTTTTACAGCAGCATATTTCCAAACTTTAGGAGATTGGAATGCTGATTTAATGGAAGATATGGCAGCAGAACAAAAAGCAAGAGTTACTTATGAACACTTAATGAATTTAACTGATGATCCAGATTTATTAGCACCTCTATCATTCTTAAGACAAAGAGAAGTTGTTCATTTTAATAGGTTTAAAGAATTAAGAGAATATTATTTAAATAAGTTTAATGAAAAAGCAAATAGATAATTTCTATTTGTTTTTAATTTTACAAGGATTTTTATATGTGCTATAATTAAATCATGAGGTGTTTTATGACAAACAATAGAGAATTAAGAACAAATTATGGTACAGTTAGAAATATAAGTAATAAAAAAATGAAGAAAAGACAATTGAAAAAAGTTATGGTTGTAACTTTAGCAGCAGCTTCAATAATTACTATTATGACACTTACAGGATGTAATAAAAACAAAGAATATATAGTACCTGATGATCAAATAAAGGTTAGTATTTCTATGCAAGTAGAAGAAGGGGATACTATTTCTGATGTTGCAAACAAATTCTATACAGATGAATGTCAAGGAGTTTATAATTCAGTTTCTAATTTTCAAGATGAAATAAAAGAACAGAACAATATAAATAAGTTTAGTTCATTTGTAAAAGCAGGAGATACTATAGAAGTACCTGTTATTATAGAAAAAGATAATCCTTATTATTTAAAAATACTTGAAATACAAAATAAAATAACAAACATAGAAAATAATAATTTATGGGTAAGATATACTGTACAATATGGTGATAGATTATCTACTATAGCTGAAAAAGCTAGTGGTAGTTACACAGAAACTTATGAAATAACAAATAAAATAGCTTCTAAAAATAATATGGGTACTAAAAGTATTTTAAATGCTGGGCAAGAAATATGGATTATGAATCCTAAACTAGGGACATTAAAAGAAGAGTTAAATGAAGCTAAAGAAGAATTTAAATTATCTTTAATAGGAGAACAAATACAAAAATAACTATTGAGTAATTTCAATAGTTTTTTTGTTCAAATATTTACAAGCATTAAGTGCGGCAACAGTACCATCACTACAGGCTGTAGTTAATTGTCTAACGGGTTTAATTCTAATATCTCCTGCAGCAAATATGCCTTCAATATTAGTATTACAATTTTCATTTGCAATTATATAACCGATTTCATTAGTTTTTACTAAATTTTTACACATACTAGATACAGGAATATGACCTATAGCTATAAATACGCCATCAATATCTATTTTATTTTCTATACTAGTATCATTATCTTTAACAACAATACTTTCTAATTTTTCAGTTCCTATTAGTTCAGTAATATTAGAATTAAGTATAAATTCTACATTATTTTTTTCTTTAAGTTTTTCTAAATTTATACAATCAATTTTAAAATCTTTTTGCCTATAAATAACATAAACTTTACTAGCAATATCACTCAAATATAAAGCATCATCAATAGCATTATTTCCACCACCAGTAATAGCAACTACCTTATCTTTAAAAAACATTCCATCACAAGTAGAACAATAGGAAACGCCTTTTCCAATAAGTTTATCTTCATTAGGAAGTCCTAGTTTTCTATTTTTAGATCCTGTAGCAATTATAATGCTTTTTCCTCTATAACTATTTTTATTAGTTATAACTTCTTTAAAAGTATTGTTATTTTTTATCTCGATAACTTCCTCAAATTTAAAGTCTGGATTAAATGTTTTAACTTGATTATAAAGTTTAGTAGCATATTCATAACCACTAATTTCTTCAAATCCTGGATAATTTTTAACTTTATCAGCGCTCACTATTTGTCCACCATATACAGATTTTTCAAGTATTAATATTTTTTTTCTTGCTTGAGAAGCATATATAGCAGCAGTCATTCCAGCAGGTCCAGCTCCAATAATTATAATGTCATACATTATTCTTCACCTATAAATTCTATTAAAGAATCTTCATCCATAAAACCAATATTTCTATTTATTTCTTTTCCATCTTTAAAAAGAATAACAGTTGGAATAGACATAACTCCATATTCTTTAGAAATGTTTTCATTATCTTCATCAATATTTAATTTGCAAAACTTAACTTCATTTTTAATGTTTGAAACATTTTCAAATATCGGGCCAAACATTTTACAAGGCCCACACCAAGGTGCCCAAAAATCTACTACAGTTAAACCATTATTATTTATTACTTCATCTTTAAAATTGTTATTTATATTTATCATAATTACCTCCATAATTATATTTTACTAAATAATGGATTTAATTACAATATATTAAAATATTGTTGTTATAAATGGAAAAATAGTATATAATATATTTAGAATAGAAAGAGGTTGATAAAGTGGAAAAGGTATTAACTGAAGATTTAGCTTTAAAATTAGATGCTTATTTTAGAGCAACTAATTATTTATCTGTAGGACAACTTTATTTGTTAGATAATCCATTACTTAAAAGGCCTTTAGATATAAGTGATATTAAAAGAAAAATAGTAGGGCATTGGGGAACTATTCCAGGACAAAACTTTATTTATACTCATTTAAATAGAGTTATAAAAGAACATGATTTAAATATGATTTATGTGTCTGGTCCAGGACATGGAGGTAACTCAATTGTATCTAATGTTTATTTAGAAGGTACTTATTCAGAAGTATATCCTGATATAACAGAAGATGAAGAAGGAATGAAAAAATTATTTAAACAATTTTCTTTTCCAGGTGGAATCTCAAGTCATGTTGCACCTGAAACTCCAGGATCTATAAATGAAGGTGGAGAATTAGGGTATTCTTTGGCGCACTCATACGGAGCAGTATTAGATAATCCTGATTTAATAGTTGCTTGTGTAGTAGGAGATGGTGAAGCTGAAACAGGACCACTTGCTACTTCTTGGCAATTAAATAAATTTATAAATCCAAAAACAGATGGTGTAGTACTTCCGATACTTCATTTAAATGGATATAAAATTTCTAATCCAACAGTGTTTTCTAGAATAAGTGAACAAGAATTAAAGTTTTTCTTCTATGGATGCGGATATATACCAATGATAGTTGAAGTAGATGATAATTTAGATATTTATGAAAGACATGAAAGAATGGCAAGTGCTTTAGAAAAATCTATTTCAATGATTAAAGATATCAAAAAAGAAGCACACGATAGAAATAATACAAATAGACCTTTATGGCCTATGATAATACTTAAAACACCTAAAGGATGGACAGGACCAAAAGTAGTAGATGGTCTAGAAGTAGAAGGTACCTTTAGGGCTCATCAAGTACCAATTGTAATAACAGAAGATGATCATGTTAGACAATTAGAAACATGGATGAGAAGTTATAAACCAGAAGAATTATTTGATGCAAATGGTACTTTAAAAGAAGAATTAAAAGAATTGTGCCCAAAAGGAAATAGAAGAATGGGATCTAATCCTATTGCGAATGGTGGACAATTATTAAAAGAACTTAGAATGCCTAACTTTAAAGAATATGGTGTTAAAGTTGAAAAACCGGGTAGTGTAGAAACACAAGATATGATGGAACTTGGAAAGTTCGTAAGAGATATAATTAAGTTTAATGAAGATAATAAAAACTTTAGAGTTTTTGGTCCTGATGAGGCTATGTCTAATAGGCTTAAGCATATGTTTGAAGAAACAAATAGACAATTTACTGGAGTAAAACTTAATAATGATGAGTTTATTGCTTCAAGTGGTAGAGTTATAGATACTATGCTTTCAGAACACACTTGTGAAGGTATGTTAGAAGGATATCTTTTAACAGGTAGACATGGATTCTTTAACTCATATGAAGCTTTTATAAGAGTAGTAGATTCTATGACAAGTCAACATGCAAAATGGTTAAAAGTTACAAGTGAACTTCCTTGGAGACATAAGATTGCTTCACTTAACTATGTTTTGACTTCTCATGTTTGGCAACAAGACCACAATGGATATACACATCAGGATCCAGGATTCTTAAATCATTTAGTAACTAAAAAATCAGATATAGTAAGAATGTATTTGCCACCGGATGCTAACTGTTTACTTTCTTGTTTTGATCACTGTGTTAGAAGTAAAAATTATGTAAATGTAATAGTTGCTTCTAAACATCCAAGACCACAATGGTTAACAATGGATGAAGCAGTGAAACATTGTACAAATGGAATTGGCATTTGGGATTGGGCAAGTAATGATCAAAATGCAGAACCAGATTTAGTAATGGCTTGTGCAGGTGATACTCCAACACTAGAAGCATTAGCTGCTACTTCAATATTAAGAGAAAATTTCCCTGAAATAAAAATTAGATTTGTAAATGTAGTAGATTTAATGAGACTTGAATCTAATTCAAAACATCCACATGGATTAACAGATGCAGATTATAATTCAATATTTACAAAAGATAAACCAATTATATTCGCATTCCATGGATATGGTTCTTTAATACATCAATTAGTTTATAATAGAGAAAATGAAAATATACACGTACACGGATATCAAGAAGAAGGTACAATAACAACTCCATTTGATATGAGAGTACAAAATAAACTTGATAGATATAACTTAGTTATTGATGCTTTAAAATATTTACCACAACTTGGCAATAGAGGATCAAGACTTATTCAGTGGTGCAAAGATAAATTAGTTGAACATAAACACTATATAAAAGAATATGGTGAAGATTTACCAGAAATAAAATATTGGAAGTGGAAATAAAAAGCAAACCTATTAACAAAAAAGTTAATAGGTTTTTATGTGTATTTTAAATTAAAAAAGAATAATAAAAAAAGATACTTATACTAATATAAAGCTATCT
>JAZRAM010000028.1:0-2471 GCA_045634565.1 Bacilli bacterium | reverse complement strand
AATTATTTAAATATTCTAATGCGATTTGATATTTTATATTGTATTTTTTTATTAAATAAAGAATTGTTTTTTCATCATAATCAAAGTAGTATGATTTTATAAACTCATCCATACTCATAAACTTAATATTAATTAATTTTTTTATATCTTTTAATATTTGCATTTTATAATTGTTATTACAAATTATTATAGTATTATTTTTTAATTGTTCTAACATACTACCACCTACTTAATATTATACAATAAAACAAACTTGAAAAAAAGGGAAAGATGTGCTAAAATGTATTTAGTGAAGGAAATCTTCATATAATAAAAGTGGATATATTTGATTGTCGTGAATCAAATGTTTCCCTTCAATGGGTAGCATCTGAAATCAACAGTTGTTGAAATCAGATGCTTTTGCTATTTTAGGAGTAAAATCATTACAACTACAAATAGTAGTAATATTATAATAAATTGAGAAAATTCTCTTTTTGTCATAACTATCACCACCTTTCTTTTATCTATTGATAAATAGAAAGGGAAAACATCTGATATCTTTCAAATATATCCACATATACATTATAGTAAATATATGTACTATTAATCAATAAAAAGTATTAGATTTCTAATACTTTTTTAATATTTCTTTTAAAATGTTTGCTGCATTTTTAGAGGATGATTCTAAGAACTTTTCAAAATCTATTTTTGATGAACCATCAAGTTTATCCGTAATAGATCTAATTACTAAAAATGGTATTTTATCTAAATAGCAAACTTGAGCTATACTAGCCCCTTCCATTTCTATTGCAAGTGCTTTAAATGTATTTCTAATATTATCTTTTTCTTCTCTATTTACTATAAACTTATCTCCACTAGCAATTATTCCTTTTTTTACATTCATTTCATTAAATAATTCTAAAAGTTTTTCATCTACTTTAATACTTTCGCCAATATTTTCAATTTCACCTAATTTTCTACGAAAAGGCGTTACATCGAAATCATGTTGAACTAATTCTGTGGCAACTACTACATCCCCTATTTCTAAACTATTATCTACACTACCTGCAGTTCCCACGTTTATAACTAACTCTATATCAAAATTATCAATTAGTATTTGAGTTACTCTAGCACTATTAACTTTACCTACATTACTTTTTACTAAAACAACTTCTTTTTCTTCAATACTACCTATATAAAATATTTTTTCATATATATATTTTTCTCTTAAATTATTCATTATTTTTTTTACTTCTAATAATTCTTTTTCTTCAGCTACTATTATTCCTATCATACTATCACCCACCTAATTATAGCACATTTACATTTTTATGTATAATTTTTAAGAGAAGTGTGCTACAATAATAATGGTGATGATATGAAAAGAAGAATAAAAATTAAACCAATTATTACTCTACTATTTGTAATCGCATTTATTGCTTTCTCTATTATATTTGCTGTTAGAACTATTAACTACCACAAAACTCATGAATATAAATTATTAAAACTAGGTTATTCTAAAGAAGATGTTGTAGAAATACTAAAAATGAAAGATAAAACAAAAGATTATTTAATATCTATAGAATATAACAAGAATGTTATTCCTTTAATGAATGAAAAATATTTCTTAGAAAAAAACTTAAAAAAATATATAGAATATTTGAATGAAAATGGTAGAGATTTAAAAGACACAATAGCAATCATAAACGTAGGCGCTGATCATGAGTGGTATACTAATACTAAAAAAACAGATATTTCGAAGAACGAATTAATGCTTACTAACAAATTTTATAGTTTAGATAATACTTATAATTCTGATAATATGGTTAAGGTTAGTAAACAATACAGTTATGGAGATAATCAAATGGTAACTAGTGAAACATTTGATGCGTTCTTAAGTATGTTTAAAGCTGCTAAAAATGAAAATTTAACTTTAATAATTAATTCGTCTTATAGAAGTTATGAAGATCAAGAAGAAATATATAATGAATATAAAAACACACGTGGTGAAGAAGCTGCTAACAAGATTGCTGCTAAAGCAGGATTTTCAGAACATCAAACAGGACTTTCTATAGATATTCAAACTTATGGTTCTTCTGCAAAAACTTTTGAAGAATTTGATGAATTTAAATGGTTACAGGATAATGCTCATAAATATGGTTTTATATTAAGATATCCTAAAGATAAAGAATATTTAACAGGATATGAATATGAATCTTGGCACTATCGTTATGTAGGAATTGAAGCTGCTACTTATATTTATGAAAATGATATTACATTTGATGAATATTATGCATATTTTGTAGAAAAGGATTAAACTCCTTTTTTTTATTTTATTTTTATTATATAATTATTATGGTGATGATATGAAGAAAAGAAAATTAAAAATTAAAAATATATTAGTACTAATTCTTATTATTATAATTATAGTTTTTACTTTACTAGTTTTATTTAATAAAAATAATAACAAGTTAGAAAATATTGGTTATAGT
>JAZRAM010000027.1:0-2204 GCA_045634565.1 Bacilli bacterium | reverse complement strand
TTTATATTATTATTTAAATATTTATTTATTTCATCTTTAATTATAGGATAATGAGTAGATCCAAGTACTATTAATTCTCTATCTTTCAAATCATTCAAATAAGTATCTAAAAACTTTTCTATTTTACATAAATTATTACTTTCTATTAAAGGAACAAACATAGGACAAGCTACTTCTTTTATATCTTTATTTAAACTTTTACTAAATACTTTACTATTTATAGTAGCATTAGTAGCTATTACACCTATTTTTTCATATTCGCTATTGTTTAAATAATTTATAACAGGACTAATAATATCAACTATTTTTATATTGTATTTTTCTTTTAAATAATCTGATAAATTAGAACTAACTGTACCACATGCTATAACTATCATATCTACATTCTTACTTATTAAAAATTCTACAATATTAGAAGCAAGTACTTTTAATTTTTCTATACTTTTATCTCCATAAGGAATATTTTTAGTATCACCATAATATATATATTCATTATTTGGATACTTATCAATTAGTCTTTTAAGTACTGTAAGACCACCTATTCCTGAATCAAATACACCTATTTTCATATAATCACCAAGTTTTTATACTAGTGAGTACCCAATCATAATTTTCTTGATTATAAGTACTATGACAGAATTCACAGTAACCAGATTTATTTACATCCATAGGATGTCCACAGTTAGGACAGAATCTAACTAAACCTTGTGCTTTAGCACTTCTCTTCTTTTCAAATACTAATATATTTTCTTTTTCTACTCTAGAAGTATTATTACCTCTTTTAAAATTTCCACTTTCTTTATCAATAATATAATCCATATATCTAGATACTATTCTAACTGTAATTATATATTTTTCATCAGTTATATCTACTTTCATTATATCAGTTGATTTAACATTTAATTCATCAAACATTTGTCTTTCATTATTACTATTTAAAACATTAAGTCTATTATTAAACTCTCCATAAACATTATCACTTATAAAGTGATCTACTCTTTTCATGTTATCAGTCATTAAACTCATGTGTAACATAACAAATATATTATCTACTTTTGTTTTAAAACTACTTTCTGTAAAAGTAGGATCTAAACTTATTATTTCATTCAACATACTATCACCATATTAATTATATCAAATATAAATATTTAATACAATTATCTATTTTGTATTTTTAGTTTACTTATTACTTTTTTCTCTATTCTAGATATATAAGATTGACTTATGCCAAGTGAAGAAGCAACTTCTTTTTGTGTCATTTCTTTTTTACCAAATAAACCATATCTTAATGACATTATTTCTTTATCTCTATCATTTAATTTAGTTAATTCTTGGTAAAGTATTTTCTTTTCTATTTCTTCTTCTAGAGGACGTGTTACTATATCATCAGCAGTACCTAATATATCTTCTAAATGAAGTTCATTACCTTCACTATCATAACTTAAACTATCTTCAAAACTAACTTCTCCTCTTCTTCTTTTATTCTTTCTTAAAAACATAAGTATTTCATTATCAATACATCTAGACGCATAAGTAGCCAATTTTATATTCTTATCTAGTTTATATGTATTAACTCCTTTTATAAGTCCAATAGTACCAATGCTTACTAAATCTTCTAAATCTACTCCAGTATTTTCATACTTTTTAGCAAGAAATACAACTAATCGGAGATTGTGCTCTATAAGTTTATTTCTAGCAAACTCATCACCCATCATAGATAATTCTACATATTTTACTTCATCTTCCTTAGTTAATGGTTCAGGAAGTTTATCAGTACTACCTACAAAATATACACCTTCACTACTAAGTAATTTCTTTATAAAATTAATTATATCTCTAATCATATTAACCCTCCAATAACTTTCTATTTAATATTACATCTACTCCATCTATAACAATTTTATCCATTATTCCAAGTAAAATATTACTATATTCCTTATCATTAAATATAAGTTTATCTATCTTTACTACTTTAATTATATTACTTCCACTAACACCCATATAAGGAATCAATCTAAATTCCTTTATATTAAAAAGTAATTTTCTTTTATCAATTAAAATTACTATTTTCTTAGTTAATGTATCTACAAGTACATTACCACTATCCATATAAGCTGTATATTTATACTTCTTATTTTTATTTATTATTTCTATATTATAGTAATTTGAATAATTATATCTTAAGTTTTTAGTTTGCTTTATAT
>JAZRAM010000026.1:0-3578 GCA_045634565.1 Bacilli bacterium | reverse complement strand
ACAATGACAAATAAAGGCTTAAGAATTAGAGGGTGTGGAATGGATGTAATTTTTAACACTTTATATAATTTAAACTGCTATGTGTTAGAATATGGAGTAATAAAAAAATCAAAAAATAAAAGTGAAAGAGAATTACGTTATAATGGTATAGTAAACACAAGATATACATTAATACATTAATACATTAATACATTAATAAATTAATTAAAAAAAGAGGTAAAAAAATGAAATATTTATATAAAATTGTTTATAAAACAAACCAAGAAATAAGCAGAGTAACATTCGTTAATAAAATGTTAGCAATTAAGGAATATATCGAGATATTAATAAATGGCAACACTTTAAATGTTAGTGAATTGAAAATATATAAAATGAATCGTAACACACTTAAAATGCGAGATATAACAAACGAAGTTAATATATTTATAAGTAAATAAATTAATTAAAAAAGGGGTATAAAGTCCCTTTTTTACTTTACTACTAGCCACCGTGCTATAAATAAAATATTTATTTGTTATCATATTACTTTACAAATATTTTGTTATATGATATAATATTAATGTAAAGATTAAGGAGGACAAAAAAATGAAAAAGTATTTAATTTATTATGTTAACACTGATTTTATAAAGGAGCAAATAAGCCAATTCGACTATACAACCGAACAACTTAATAGGGCTTATGGTAAAATGGAATTTAAAGTAAAAATTTTCAAAGAAAACAAAAGCAAAGAATTTGAATTAATTTATAAAAATTTTTAATGGTGGCAGTTATGAAAAAGTATTACATTGAAATTGTGAACGTTGAAACTGATGATTACATTATCCAAACTAAATGGTTTGAAACTGAAGAAGATGCCATTAATTTTATGAAAGAAAATTTTGATTTTATCGATACGGGAACTTACGCAATTGATTTAATGAGTGCAGTATTTGATAAAGAGTACATATATGGGGACATTAAGTTTGAAAGAAGATTATACGGAGGGTTTTAATCCCTCTTTTTTTATACTTATATAACCGTGCTTATAAATTTTTTAAATTATTTGTATCAAATCTCTTGACAAATAATTTATTATTTGATATAATATAAGTGTCTTAAATAAGACAAGAAGGAGAATACAAATTATGGAATTAACAACAAACTTATTATTAAGAATTAATCAAACAAATAAACCAATGGAGATTAATGTATTTATTACCGATAACATAGTATTAAAAGAATTTATTAATAATTGTTATCTAGGTAAATATACGGTTCAAAATATCTTTATGGAATGGCTAGAATGGTGTGAGGAAAATCATTTTAATGATGACATAAAATATGCAAAGTTTATGATTTTAGATGTTGTAGAATATTTTAAAATTGATGAAGAAGAAATTGATAAATATAAAGGTCGATACCCACAAAGATATTATGCTTATGTTAGAGACAATATTTATTTTGACAGTTGGAATGTATTGACAAAATTTATTGTAGAGTGTTCGTTAGAAAAATCATTTTTCCGATATGTAGAAAGTTTAAATATAGATATTAAGAAATATTTAGAACCTTTAATTTTAGAAGAGGTCGCAAAACGAATCGAAGACCTATTGATTTACTAGAATTCATCTTATACGCTTGAACCCGAACGGCGGCGGGTAATCTCGTATCCTCATTCTTTATTCTTTATCCTATAAAATCCGCCGTTTTTTTACGCCATCATGAGCCGTGCTGTATATTTTATTTAATTATTTGTATCTTTTTTATTGACAAATAATTTTATTTATGGTATAATTTATATGTCTTAAATGATAGAAGACAAAAAGAAAGAGGTATAATTATGAGTTACGAAGAATTAAAAAAACAACATTATCAAGCAATAAAGGAATGGTTTAAAACAATGCCAAATGATACAAAAATATCATTTAAAAGTTATTTAGATAATTCCTATATTGTAGGAGGTTATCCTCAAGTTAACCATACATTTTCTATTATAAATAAAGAAAAACAAATCAATTATAATAGACATAGTAAATTTCCAAATATGGAATGGTTACCTAAAAACATTAATATTGAATGGTTAATTAAATATATTATAAATACACCCTCTAATACATATGTAAAAGAAACAACAGACTACAACAGAGGTTTAAAATTTTATCAATTTAACAATATATCAATTTGTGAATTTTTAAAATAGGAGGAAATTGAATAATGGGACAAAGATTAAATATTGAAATTTTTAACAATGGGGAATTATTGGCAAATTGCTATTATCATTGGAGCGGTTATACTACAAGTTCAATGGAACTAGCAAAAATTATTTTAGCCGATTATGATAGAATAATGGCATTAGATTTATGTATTAAAACAAAAGCAATTTTATTGTTACAATTAACAAATGGTGGTTTAATGGTAAATGATAGAGATAATGAATTACAATTTGCACTAGAAAACTTACCAAGACAAGATTTAGAAAAAGTAAGTTTAAACCCTTCCATTAATAGAAATGAAGGTTTAATTAGCATCACTGAAGATAATATGGAAGAAACAAGACAATGGGAAGAGGCAAGAATTACCATTTATCTTGATACAAAAAAGATAGATTTTGACAATGTTATTATTAGTGATAGAGAGGGTTGGGAAGAAGATTACCCCGATACTAATTATGATGATTTACCATTATTCCCATTTGATACAACTTGGGACATTGATTTTAAAGACTTTAATGAATTATATGACTATTTTAAAATGGCATACGATGAACAAAGTTGGTATTTTAAATATACTGATAATCAAGTATTAACAATGATAGAATAACGGGGTTTTATACCCGTTTTTCTTTTGCCTATAGTATCCGTGCTATTATAAATAGTATCAAATTACTTGACAATAGTTTTTTTATATGGTATAATAAAGTATCTTCAATAAAAGAAGATAGAAAGAAAGAGGAAATATTATGAAAAAATATATTTTAAATATTATAGATATGGAAAATGGTGGAATCCACTTTGTTTTATTATTTGATGATGTTTTAGAACTACAAAGAGCAAAAGATTTAATTAAAAACGTTGATAAAAAACAGTATGAATATCTCCATGAATTAAATTATTGTGATTATGCTTTTAAATTACTTGAAGTTCTAGATGAAAATTTAATCAATTATACATTGCCAGAATTAGAAAGAATTTATGTATAATAAGAAAGCAAAGAAGAGGCCGAATAAGTCTCTTTTTTTGTTGCCTTTTTTTATCCGTGCTACATACTGTAATCATGACATCCTAGTCCAACCGTGCTATATATTTTACGCAGTGTCAAAAAAATTTTTAAAAAAACGTTATAAAATGCTTGACAAATAATTTAAAAAATGGTATAATTAATTGTAAAGATAAATAGGAGGAACACAAAATGAAAATATCGATTACAAATTCAAAACTAGGTGACAAAATACCATCTTTAAACTTACCGACTACAGTATGTAGAGCTGACGCACCTTGTAAAAAAGGTTGTTATGCTAGAAAAGGCAATTGGTTATTTCCAAATGTCGTAAACTCATTGCAACAAAATTTAAACGAATTCAACGAAAACCCAACTAAAT
>JAZRAM010000025.1:0-1704 GCA_045634565.1 Bacilli bacterium | reverse complement strand
CCTTTAACAGCTCTCTCAATCATCTCAACTGGATAATTTTCTCTCATTTCTTTTGCAGTTCTTTCTCTTAATCCTCCAGTATAACCTGAATGGTTGTAATAAATTTTATCATTTAATTTATTTCCTGTTAGATTAACTTTTGAAGCATTTACAACTATTACGAAATCTCCACAGTCAATGTGTGGTGTAAAAGTTGGTTTATGCTTACCGCGTAAAACATCTGCTACTCTAGTTGCTAAACGACCTAAATTAACTCCTTCAGCATCTATAACATACCAATCACGTTTTACTGTTTCTTTTTTTTGCATATATGTATTTTTCATATATATTTTCCTTTCTCCTTTACAAATAGTAAGTCTTCCCAAAACTCACTAAATGTGGGATATAAAATGTACCAACTAAAATAATACTAAAAAAACTAAAAAAAGTCAATAAAAATATATTATTTTAATGACTTTTTATTACTATTTTTCATTATTTTACTCAAAATAATCTAATTTCATATTTTTACGTACTCTTCTCATTACTTCTTCTGCTTTTCTCTTAGTTGCTTCAGTACCTTCTTTTAAAATTTTTTCTACTTCTTCTGGTCTATCTTCGTAATATTTTCTTCTTTCTTGCATTGGTTTTAAGAACTCAGTAATTTGTCTTGCAAGTTCTTTCTTACAATATACACAGCCTCTTTCTCCATTTTTACATTCACTACATACTTTAGCTATTTCTGGGTTTTTAATAAGTTTGTGATAATAATAAACCATACACACTTCTGGATTAGCGGGATCATCTTTTCTAAGTTTATTTGGATCTGTAACTGCACTCATTACCTTTTTAGTAACTGTTTCTTCATCATCGGATAAGTAAATACAGTTATTAAGTGATTTACTCATTTTTTCATTACCATCTAATCCTTTTATTCTAGGTGTAGAACTAAGTACTGGTTCAGGCACATTAAATGTTTCTCCATATATATTATTAAATTTTCTAACTATTTCTCTAGTTTGTTCTATATGTGGTAATTGATCTTCTCCAACAGGAATTATATTTCCATTAACACATGCTATATCAGCTGCTTGACTTACTGGATATCCTAAGAAACCATATGTAATACCTTCACCATTGTTACCAAATAGTTCTTGTTTTTGCATCACTTCATGTTTTGTAGTTGGATTTCTATAAAGTCTTGGAACTGATACTAAATTAGAAAAATATACTGTAAGTTCAGCTACTTCAGGAATAAGTGATTGTATATAAATATGACTTTGTTTTGGATCTATTCCTGCTGCTAGATAATCTAGCGCTAATTCATACACATTTTCTCTAACTTTTTCTGGATTATTAAAATTATCTGTTAAAGCTTGAACATCAGCAATAAGTATATAAGTATTATAATCATATTGCATCTTTACTCTATTTTCTAATGAACCAAAGTAATGACCTAAGTGTAATTTACCAGTTGGTCTATCTCCTGTTAATATTGTTCTCATAAGGGCCTCCTTAAATACTAAATACATTATACCAAAAAAACATATTATTTTAAATATGTTTTTTAATATATATGATATTTTATAGTATCATTGAACTCTAATTCACTATTTTCTAATATTATTTTTAATCCTACTTCATCACTGTAATAATATAGTTTTGTTTTATATACATAGTATAAGTAATTATCTTTAAAATAAATATTTGTAGTTGGTACATCTA
>JAZRAM010000024.1:0-4317 GCA_045634565.1 Bacilli bacterium | reverse complement strand
TGTCTTGTTCCTGGATGACCTATTTTAACGTCATTTTTTCTTTTGTTTAAAACTTTAGCTGTTCCTTTATGTGTTTTAATTTTTGGCATAATATTCCTCCTATTTTTCTTTCTTTGGCATAAGTATCATTGTCATGTTTCTACCTTCCAAAACTGGTTTTTGTTCAATATCAGCTACAGTATTAAGTGCTTCTGCAAATCTTAATAATACATCTTTACCTAAGTCTGTATGAGCCATTTCACGACCTCTAAAACGAATTGATGCTTTAACTCTATGACCTTTTTGTAAATATTTACTAGAGTTATTTACACGCGTATTAAAATCGTGGATGTCGATTGCTACTGATAAACGGTATTCTTTCATCTCTAAGTTTGCTTCTCTTTGTTTTTTTATATTTTCTTTTTGTTTCTTCTTATTTTGATATTTAAATTTATTGTAATCCATCACTTTACAAACTGGTGGATTACCATTTGGATTAATCATTACAAGATCGAAACCTGCATAGGTTGACAAAGTAATTGCATCATTAATTGATTTAATACCTAATTGTTCTCCGTTTGGACCTATAACCATAACTTCTTTAGCTCTAATTTGTTCATTTATAAACAAATCTTTTTCTTTGTTTGCGATAACAAACACCTCCTATAATATCTTATACCATGAAAAAAGTGCATACAAATAGTATCCACTTAAACCTCAAAATAAATATTTTATTCATTGGCATTTACCCATCACTTAAGCAATCGGGTGGATGTGGATACATCGCTTTCCTTTTTCATATGTATTGATTATACCTTTAAATCCTTTATTTGTCAATACTTATTTATATTTTTTTTATAACTTTGGTTGTGCTTTATGTTGGATTAAATCTTTTGGTCTCTTATTTACAGTTTCTGTAAAACCACATCTTGTACATTTTCTCTTCCAAGTTTCAACTTCTTTAGAACAAAATGGATCTCTTGATAGATTATATACGTTATATTCCCAATCAGTAAAACAATGTCCTTCTGACACACATTTTTCTTGTTTTTCTTGTTCCTCTAATTTTACTGAAATACGAAACATTTCATGACAAATAAATTTAAAAATTTCTCTTTTAGATTTATCTTCTAATCTATTTATTTTTTCTATTATATCTCCTAATTTTTGTTTTTCTTTAATGTCAAAATTTCCAATATAATTTAAAAATTCTTGTATATTTTGATTTAACTCCATAAAAATCCCCCTTAATTGCAACATATAGTACCACAAAAGGGTTTATGTGTCAAATTTTAAAATAAACTAGTGGTTGCGGTTGCTTTTAAGTCTATATTTGCCCTAATACCTTTTTTATAAGCAAAATATCCTGCAGCAGCAATCATTGCAGCATTATCTGTACAATATTTTATATTCGGTATTGTTAAGTTTATTCCTTCTTTTTCACAAAGTTCTTTAAATTTATTTCTAATACCACTGTTAGCAGATACACCACCAGCTATTATAAGATTTTTAACATTATATTCTTTTAAAGCCTTCATAGTTTTTTTAGAAAGTATTTCAACTACTCTATTTTGGAATGAACATGCTATATCTTCTTTTCTTATTTCATTACCACGTTGAGTTTCGTTGTGTACTAAGTTTATAACCGCACTCTTTATTCCACTAAAACTAAAATTATATGAATCATCATCGAGTGGTAAAGGAAGTGGATAGGTATCTTTGCCTTCATAAGATAATTTATCTACAAGTGGTCCCCCTGGATAAGGTACATTGATAACACGTGCTACTTTGTCGTAACACTCACCAACTGCATCATCTAAAGTGCCACCAATTTTTTTAAACTTATAATTATCTTCCATATATATTAAATCAGTATGTCCACCTGATACAACAAGTGCGATTAGTGGAAACTCCATTTTACTTACTAAGTTATTCGCATATATATGTCCTGCTATATGATGAACTGGAACAAGTGGTTTATTATAAATATATGAAAGTGTAGTTGCTGCTCCTACCCCAATAAGTAGGCATCCAATAAGACCTGGACCTTGAGTAACTGCTATTGCATCAATCTCATCCATTGTCATACTAGCTTTATTTAAACATTCTTCTATAACTATTGTTATATTTTCAACATGCATACGACTAGCTATTTCAGGAACTACACCACCATAACAAGCATGTGTATCCATTTGTGAAAGAATAACAGTAGCTATTTCTTCACAACCATTTTTAACTATTGAAACACTAGTTTCATCACAACTACTTTCTATACCTAATATATAAGTATCCTTCATACTACTCACCTAATTTCTTAATCATTAAGATTCCATCTTCATCTCTATAATAATTTTTTCTTTTTGCTACTTCTTTAAATCCATTTTTCAAATAAAAGTTTATTGCTTCTTTATTACTTTCTCTAACTTCTAAAGTTATATTATCAAGCTTATAACTATCTTCTAAATGTTTTAATAATTTAGTCGCAATACCTAATTTTCTATAATTATTATCTACTATTATATAATCAATTTCAGCTCTATTATAAATATATTGATAAACTAATATACCTTTTATAAAATCATCTTCATAAACTAAAGTTTTTAAAAAATCATTGTTAAATGATTCTTTGTTTAATTCATAATTAAAGTTTTTTAATAACTCATTTACCTGTATAAAATCTTTTTCTTCTATTTCTCTAATCATTTTTTAACTTATTTTCCTCAGCTTCTGTTAGTTTTAAATAATTAGGATTTAAATTATGTGGATTAATTCCTTCATCATTTATGTGTTTATTTATTATTTTTAATACATCTATATTAGGTTTAATAACATTATCTAACTTAATATTATCATAAGAAATAAACTCATAATCACTATTTAAATTACTGATTTCTTCAATAGAAATTAGTTTATCTTCTTTTATACAGTTTAAATTATTATCATAAATACCAGCAAACACATTATTTCTTCTAGCATCTATCATAGGTACTATATATTTTTTAGAAGTATTGGTTGTTGCGATTAATTCTAAACTAGATAATGGAATTATATCTTTTTTTAATGCCCAAGCGATAGTTTTCGCAACTGTAACTCCTACTCTAATACCAGTAAATGATCCTGGACCATTTACAACAAATATCTTATTTATGTTTTCTAATTTTAAATTATGTTCTTTTAAACCATTATCAATAATAGGTAAAAGTTTAGAAGACATATCAGATAAAATAGTTTCTTGATATTTATATATTATTTCTTGGTTGTTTATAATTGATACTGTAAGATTTGAAGTTGATGTATCAATTAAAAGACTTATCATAATACAGCTCCACACAACTCTTCATATTTTTGACCATGAGGAGTAATTATTAACATTCTTCTATTTTCGTCTATAACTTTTATTTTTATTTCTAATCTTTCTTCAGGTAATATATCTTTAATTGTTTTAGCCCATTCTATTATTACTATTCCACCTTTATTATAGTATTCTTCTATACCAACACCATCAGTATTTCCATCTAATCTATAAACATCCATGTGGTATAGAGGCATTTCTCCTGAATCATATTCTTTTATTATGGTAAAAGTTGGAGAAGTTATATTTTCTTCAATACCTAA
Source organism: Bacilli bacterium (assembly GCA_045634565.1). Lineage (GTDB taxonomy): Bacteria > Bacillota_I > Bacilli_A > RF39 > UBA660 > UMGS1613. Next base: position 723 of record JAZRAM010000024.1, on the reverse strand, counting down.
AGCATGTGCGATACCTTTAGTAAATACAGTTTTTCCACTACCAAGTTCTCCATCAAGACATATAATCATATTTTCAAATTTTTCAGATTCAAAATTTTGCGCTAATTCAATTGTTTCATATTCATCGTTACAAATAATCTTATATTCCATATTTATCACCATTATTATTATAACATTATTATAAATATTATTTCAATAAAAATAAATTATTTAACAACTTGTTTACATTAAAATAATATTTAGTGTAATTTTGTTATTAAATTACTTTCATATATTTAAAAATAAGCAAAAAAAAAATTGGCGGCTTGCTATCTTCGCTGTTACACTATTTTCGCCGTTAAAGAGCTTAACTTCTGTGTTCGGGATGGGAACAGGTGTATCCTCTTTGCTATCGCCACCAATAAAATTATTAGAGAAATAATTCTCTGAAAACATGATAATGTGTAAATCTCTCAAATTAGAAATATATAAATAGGATTAAATCCTCGATCTATTAGTACTGGTCAACTCAACATATCACTATGCTTCCATCTCCAGCCTATCAACCTTGTAGTCTTCAAGGGATCTTACTTCATAAAGAAAGGGAAAACTCATCTTGAAGTTGGCTTCCCGCTTAGATGCTTTCAGCGGTTATCCATTCCATACATAGCTACTCTGCACTGCCACTGGCGTGACAACAGATACACCAGAGGTATGTCCGTTCCGGTCCTCTCGTACTAGGAA
>JAZRAM010000023.1:0-4750 GCA_045634565.1 Bacilli bacterium | reverse complement strand
TGCTGTTGTTCCTGTAAGTTGATATGAAGCAATTGCATTTCTTACAGCATTTGCATATAACTCTACACTTCTTTTATTACTTTCTTCTCTTGCATCATTAATAATTTCCAATATTATTGGCACTGCTATTAATGCTATTATTGCTAGTATTACTATTACTGCTAATAGTTCTATTAAGGTAAAACCTTTTTTCATTTTTCATCTCTCCTATTCTTTATTAAGTATATCACGATATTAAAATTATTTCTACTTTATTTTTATATTTTAAATAATAAAGACTGTCTATTTTACATTTTAAACACATTATAAAATGTTAAGTTAAATGTATCCACTTTATATTAAATGATATTTATTTTTTGTTATTAACTTTTTAATTATAAATATAGCAAAAAAAGATAGAACATTCTATCTTAAACGTTTTTTCTTTTCAATATCTGATCTATGAATAAAAGCATCTTTATCTTTTAAATAAGTATCGTCAATACTGGAATCAAAAATATTTAATGCCTCTTTTTCTGTACAAGAGTAAAATGTATCGTCTACCATTTCATATAAAGACAAAACCTTAATTATTTTCATGTCTTCAACTTCATTTTTAAATTCTTGATTTCCAATAAGTACCTTACCATCTTTATATTTAACAATTAGTGGTCTATCTTCTTTACTAAATCTACCCAAAAATACTTCTTTATCTTTTAATTCAAGAATTACATCTTGAAAAACAGTATTTCTTTTTGAATAAGTACCTATATTAATTTTAACATTTTCTCCAATTTCAATTATATCTTTAGGATATAATAATTTTGGAATATTAATATTTATCATATTTTCTAAATTATTCATACACATCTCCATCCATTACATCTTTATATACACTAATTAACTTTTTACCAACCTTTTTTATATCTCTACTTTGAGCTACTTTATATCCTGCTTTTGTTAAATTTGGGAGTTTACCTTCTAATATTTGTTTTATTTTTATTTCAAATTCATTTATATCTTTAGCTTTATGTACATTTATTCCATCTTCAAGCCATTTACTAAATACTGGAATATCTCTAATTAAAGCAGGTATTCTAGCTACACATGCTTCCATAATTGGTATTCCTTCAGTTTCTTCTTGAGTTGGGAATAAATATAAATTACATCCACTATATGCTCCTCTAAGTACTTCAGGTTCTACATATCCAGTAAATACTAAATTATCCAGTTTAGTATTTACTGCATCTTTAATCTTTTTAGGGCTAAAAGCTAAAGGCGAATATCCAAACCAAATAAATTTATATTCAGGTAATCTTTTAGCAAGTTCTACAAAATCAACAATACCTTTTCTCTCAATATATAAACCTACTCCCATAATTACTTTATCAGTCTTCTTATATCCGAAATCTTTTCTAAATTTTTTACCTAATTCTTCATTTTTTTCAAAAAAATTAATATTTATTCCATTACTTATATCTATTATAGGATTTTTTATTCCATAATTTTTAAGTAATCTTTTAGAATAAGGTGTTGGAGTTAAAATAACATCTCCAAGTGTATAACACTTTATTAACCACTTCTTAAACAAAGGTGCAATTTGGTTAGAAAATATAAATGAATTCCTAAAATCTTCTTCTGTAGAATGAGCGTGATAAACAACTTTTTTGCCATTCTTTTTAGCTTTTTTAGCAAGCATATAAGATTTAGGACCATAATAATTTATATGAACTATATCGTAATCATCTTTAGGATTTCTTGTATATTCTATATTATTTTCTTCCAAAGCTTTCATTTGATGCCTGATAGCCTTTCCTAATCCAGATTTTCCTAATATTTTTTCATTTTCGGTATATAATAAAACCTTCATAAACTCACCATTTAAAGTATATCACAATTGTTTTTAATAAACAACCCTAACTAATATAACATCTTCTCCTATTTTCTCTATTTGATCCCAACTAATAGAAAACTCTTTTCCACTACTAAAATATGAAATTAAAAATCTATGTTTTTCAACTATTAAACCAATAGTTCTCCCTTTTTCATCTATACTTAAATCTATAATATTTCCTATATTTTTTCCATCTATTAAGTTTACAACAGTTTTGTTTTGTAATTCTGACAATCTCACAACATCACCAGTATATTATATGAAAAAACAGGCTATATTCGCCTATTTTTTTTAATACCATTAAGTACTAAAAGATTTCTAAAATAATTTGAATTTTCTACATCAACATTTAAAGCTTCTTTTTCTATAGAAAAATCAAAATTAGTATCTTTAATTATTTCGCCATCAATATTACAATTAAGCGGTATTAAAGATTCAACTTTTAAATTACTTGTTCTATAAAAGTTTACGCCTTTACTATCTAAATGTTTAACTTTCATTAGTTTAATAACTAAATTTATTATTTCTAATTTATTTAATGATTTAACATCTATTATATCAAACATACCATTATTTAATTTAGCTTGCGGCGCGATTTTAAATCCACCGCCATAATATTTAGCATTACAAACAGTTAATATTGTAGAATCCTTTTTTATTCCATCTATATCAATGTTTATTGGTTTAAATCTAAAATATTCATGTATTAAGCTTAGTATATAAACAGATTCATTAGAAAGTTTACCATTCTTAAGTCCATTTGCATAATTAGCAATCTCTGCATCTAAACCTAATGAAGCAACATTTATAAAATATCTATCATTAACTTTTCCTAAATCAATTTTATCTCCTTTAAAATCTTTAAAGGTTCTATAAAAATCATTCCCTGATCCAGCAGGAATAAGTCCAAGTTTCGCTTTTGAATTAGCAAGTCCATTAACTACTTCATTTAAAGTTCCGTCTCCACCTACACTAAATATAGTTACATTCTCATCATCTTTAAATGCATTAGCAATCCTAATCGCATCATTTTTCTTTTCTGTATATATTATTCTATAATTTATATTTTTATATTCACAATAATCTCTAATAACTAAACTTGCGGGATTACCTAAATTATTTCCTGATATAGGATTAACTATAAAAACAAACATAAAACCACCCAAACTTATTATATCATACTTTTTTAACTAATTTTATTTTTTATGTTATTTAATGCAGTTTTTTCTATTCTAGATATTTGAGCTTGAGATATACCTATTTCATCAGCTAGTTCCATTTGTGTTTTTCCTGTTATATATCTTTCTATAATTATATATTTTTCTTTATCTTTTAAATCATTTATTGCTTCTTTTAAAGCTACTTTATCATCAATATATCTCATATTATTATTTTTATCTTCTATTTGATCTTGAAGGTATATTGTATCTCCCCCATCATTATAAATAGGTTCTGATATACTTAAAGTATCTTTCATACTATCTAAAGCATTACTTACTTCAAATTCTGTTAATTCTAATTTTTCAGCTATCTCACTTATACTAGGTTCTCTATCTAATACTTTAGTTAATTCTTCTTTAATTTGTAAAGCATGAAAAGCTATATCTTTAACACTTCTAGCTATCCTAATACTAGTATTATCTCTTAGATATCTTTTCACTTCTCCAAGTATCATAGGAACTGCATATGTAGAAAACTTAACGTCAAAACTTAAATCAAAATTATCAATTGCTTTTATTAAACCAATGCACCCTACCTGAAACAAATCATCCATATTATCACATCTATTATTATATTTTTTTAATATACTTAAAACTAATTTCAAATTACCATTAACAATGCGATCTTTAGCAAACTTATCTCCTTCTTTATACTTTTTAAACAAATCTACCATCTCTTCATTAGTTAAAACCTTTAAATTCGCAGTATTCACGCCACTAATTTCAACCTTATGACGTGCCATTTTATTCTCCTTTCATTCTATAATGAACAGGAGGCCTTTATTTTAAACACTTAACTTATTCATTCCTTATAAAATAAGGGTTTATAAAACACAAAAATGATGATTTTGTGTTAATGTTTTTCTAACTATTGTTAATGTTTTTGAAGTAAAATTAGAGTAATATTTACCTAAAATAAGACCAATTGCAAGACCAAAATTTTATTTAAAATGTATCTTTTTTGACAAAAAAACAACTTCAAATTGAAGTTGTTTTGCATTAAAATGCGTGATTCCTTATATTGAAAAATTTTACTATTTTAATTAAATCTATATAATTACATTTTATATGCCATTGTACACATACCCTAAAGATTCTATAACCCCATTATTTATTGTTATGGATAATATTATACCTTTTTCCTCTAGTTCTTTTTTTATTGATTGTTGTTCTTCAATATCCATTTTCATTCCTGCATATAAATTTTTTACAAAAATAATTTGAGAAGCACCTAGTTCTATTTGTCTGTAATTTTGTATGATTTCTGTTACAGTACATTTATCGCGTGTTAAATCTTTATCTGTTTCGTTCTTAATTGTTGCAAAGCAAACATAATTACCATTTTTATCCCAAAGATTTACTCTAACAGACTGTCCTGGAGATAAAACTCTTTCATAATCAACATCTTCAAGTTTAAAACCAATAGTTTTGTTCAATTTTTTATATGAAATAGGTAAAGTTATTGTTTTATTGTCTACAGTAACAGAATATTTATAATTTTGATTATCGCTTGACATATCAGTTGGTTTGTTATTATTACAACCGGTAACAGCACCTAATATCACTATACTGTATATCAAGTATAATATTAATTTTTTCATTTTTATCTCTCCATTCTTACAATATAATTGTATCATTATTTAAATTAACTTACAAT
>JAZRAM010000022.1:0-4636 GCA_045634565.1 Bacilli bacterium | reverse complement strand
ATTTATATATATTAATGTATTTGAGTAATTATCCTCATAATATTTAATAAACTCAATCATTTTTTCTATTTTAATAATACTTTCTTCGTTATTTATAAAAGTTTCTATATCATCTTTATTATTACTTAAATAATGAGCAAGTCTTTCTTTTGTAGAAAAATTATCTAAATTTATTTTATTTTTTAAAGATAAAATTTGACATCTAGATACTATCGTACTTAATAATTGATATATATTTTCAGTTATTAATATTGCAATTATTCCTTCTTCTGGTTCTTCTAAAAACTTTAATAGAGAATTAGAGGAAGCATCATTTAACTTTTCTGCTTTATTAATTATATAAATTTTCTTATTTCCTACGACAGACTTTTTAGAAAACATTTCTTGTAATTCTTCAAGTTGACTTTTTTTATCCATTGTCCTTCAGGATCAATTATTTTAAGTTCGATAAACTCATTTTTATCAATATTTTTACATTGACTACAGTTGCCACATTTTTCATTATTACTATAACTATTTGGACATAGTAAGTATTTAGCAAAAGCTATACCTAAATCTAAACCTTTAGAGTAACCGTTAGTTTCAATTAAATAAGCATGACTATACTTATTATTTTTAACTGAATTAATTAAAGTTTTATAAACTATATTTTGTTTTAAACTAAACTCATCTAACATACTTACACCTCCAAGCAAAGTCATATATATTATAACATAGTTTTATATTATTTTAAAATAAGAAAAAAATAGCAAATTAGCTATTTAAACAATCTTTTTTTAATTTTTTTACTTTTGGTTCTTCTTGTTTATTTTGTTTCTCTTGCTTATATGGTTTAACTTCTAAAACAACTTGATCTCCTACAAAAGGTTTAAAGAAATTCCCTAGTATTATTATGCCAGATGATTTTAGTTTACTATTTAATTTTCTCCTTACTTTTTCTACATCTCCAAGAGTTCTTATAATAGATAAATTTATATATCTCTCAAAACCTACTCTTAAAAGGATTGCATTCTTCATCTTTAACTTTAAGGTAGTTTGTTCTTCAAAAGAATCTAGTAAATTATATTTAGGTTTATATTTTACTACGTACACATCTCCAATAAATATACAATCTGGATCTAAATTAGCTATATCAAAATTTTTATCAGCTGTTTTATATCCATTCAAGTTCATATATTCTTTAATTGTTACATTTTCCCCCATATATAAACACCTCTTCTCGTTTTAATATAATACCATGCTTGCAAATAAAAATCAATAAATTAGTACCATTATAAATATCAAACAAAGCAAAGCTGGTACTCCAAGTATAGATATTACACCTACAGTAAATACATTTATAGGTATTATTAAACCTAGAGGTTGTACAAGTAAATTATATCCATATAATAAAAAAGAACTAATAACAATTCGCTTAATTATTTTAAACAGTATTCTTAACATATTTTGTCCACCTAATTTATATTATGTTTAAAATAATATTTTATGAATTTATTAGTCCATATATCTTCTATTTTCTAAAGCCATCTCTAAAGTTAAAGAATCTACATAATCTATTTCAGCACCCATAGGTACACCGTGCGCTATTTTAGATATTTTAACATCTGTTTCTTCCAATATTTTAGATATATATAGTGATGTTGTCTCGCCTTCTACACTAGGTTTTAAAGCTAATATAATTTCTTTAACTTTATCTTTTTTTACTCTATCTATTAGAGTTGATATATTTATGTCTTCTGGATTTATTCCATCTATTGGAGAGATTAAACCATCAAGAACATGATAGTAACCATCAAATATATTTAATCTTTCAAATAAGTTAACCAATTTTGGTTCCTCTACTACACAAAGAACTTCTTTATTTCTACTTTTATCTTTGCAAATTTCACATTTATCTTCTTCACTTAAATTATTACATTTTTCACATCTTCTGATTTTTATTTTAGAATCTTTAAGTGATTTAGCAAATAAATCTATTGTTTCTTTATCTATTTCTAATACTGATAGAGCCATTCTTTCTGCTGATTTTTCTCCAATTCCTGGAAATTTTTTAAAACATTCTATCAGATTTTGTATAATACTAGGATATTTCATTAGAATAATCCTGGCATTCCTTGAGTATATTTACCCATCTTTGATTCTGTTTCTTTATCTATTTGTTTCATAGCATCATTAAGCGCTACTACAATCATATCTTGTAATAATTCAACATCATCGCTTTCTATTTGGTCCATATCAATTTTAACATCTAATAGTTCTTTTTTACCATTCATTTTTACTGTTACTATTGATGATTTACCAGTAAATTCTTTGTTATTAATTTCTTCTTGTGTAGCTAACATATCTTTTTGTAATTTTTGCGCTTGTTTAAGCATTGCTTGCATATTCATAATATCCCTCTTTCTAATTATAAACTATCATATCTTCAAAAAATTTCTCTATCTCATTAGTACCTGAAACAGATTCTTCTTTTGTTATTTCATATATTTCTTCTAACGATATAATTTCTTCATTATATTCATAAGCATTTGTTTTTGATTTCATGTGCTTATTAAATTCTATTTTTATTGGTTCCCATTCTTCTTCAAATATAGCTATAGGTTTTAAATCTTCATTAAAAACTTTTCTAAAAACTTTTTCTATATCAATAAGTGAAAGATTAAAACATTCTTCTAAATTTTTTAATTTATAAACAAATAATAGATTTTTACCACCTTTTGCTTTTAATTCGCCATCAAGAATTAAAGAAACCACAGAACTATAATCAGGATCCATTAAAAGTTCTTTAATATTATCTAAATTTTTTTTAAATGTTACAAATTCTTGTTTATTAAATTTTGCTAAAGTATTATTTATTCTTATTTTCTTTAAGTTTTCTACATTTTCTTTTACTTTAGCATTAGTTTCTTTTTTTTCTATTTTAGTTTCTGTAACTATTTTCTTTTTTTCTTCTAATACAGGTATTTCTGATTGTTTTTCTGTTTTTTGAACTACTACTTTTTCTTTTGTTAATTCAATTATTTTTATTATGGAAAGTTCAAATATTAATTTAATATTATTAGTTGTTTTACTAGACTTGATAGAATCTAACAATATCTCTATTGTTTTATATATTTGTTCTTCAGTAATTAAATCACATGTTTTTGAATAAAGATTTTTCTTTTCTTCATTGCCAAAATATTCAGAACTATTACAATATATTAAAGTATTTTTTAAAAATTCTATTACTGTTTCTATTATTTTTGTTAAGTTTTTACCATCTTCATCATATCTTGATATTAAATCAAAAACTTCACTTAATTTATTATTAAATATTAGTGATAATAAATCACAGATTTCTTTTTCTGTTATTGTTCCATATACATCAATAACATCATTTACTGTTATTTTATCTGTTGTATAAGCAGTTAATTGGTCAAGTAAACTTACTGAATCTCTCATCCCACCATCTGATAATTTACCTATTAACTCTATTGCTTCTTCTTCAATATTTATATTTTCTTGTTCACAAATATAAACTAATCTAAATTTTATATCTGTAACACTTATCTTTTTAAAATCAAATCTTTGACATCTAGAAAGTATTGTAGATGGTATTTTATGTGGTTCAGTTGTAGCAAGTATAAAAATTATATGTTTAGGTGGTTCTTCTAATGTTTTAAGTAAAGCATTAAAAGCAGCTGTTGTTAGCATATGAACTTCATCTATTATGTACACCTTATATTTTCCAAAAGAAGGAACTAACCCTACTTTATCTCTCAACTCCCGTATTTCATCTACTCCATTATTTGAAGCAGCATCTATTTCTATTATATCTGTGTTTTGTTTATTATTTAATTGTGTACAACTTACACATTTGTCACAAGGTGTTGTGTTTTCCAATGATTCACAATTAACTATTTTTGATAATATCTTAGCTATACTTGTTTTACCAGTACCTCTAGGGCCAGTAAATAAATAAGCATGGCTAATTTTATTATTAATAATACTATTAGTTAATGTTTGTTTTATTACCTTTTGACCTACTACATCTTCAAATGTTTTTGGTCTATATTTTCTATAAAGAGCTTGATACATTACTTCACCTCAAATCTATATAATATTATACACTTTTACAAATAAAAAAAAAAGATGTTATCTTCTTTTTTTAAAGAATGATTGAACTAAATTTTTGCATTCTTTTTCACATATTTGGGAAATAATTTCTACATTTTTTAATAAATTAGTAGATCCATAATTTTCATTTTTTACTCCATATATTATTTTTTTTATTCTAGATTGTTCTATTGCTCCACTACACATCATACATGGCTCCATAGTAACATATATTTCACAATCATCTAATCTCCAATTTTTAAGTTTTTTACAAGCTTTTGATATAGCAATTATTTCTGCATGTTTAGTAACGTTTTTAGTTTTTTCTTTTTTATTATAAGCTTTTGCGATTATTTTATTATTTTTTATTATAACAGCACCTACCGGTACTTCTTCATATTTATATGCTTTTTTTGCTTCTTTTATAGCTATATTCATATAATATTCTTTCATTTTTACCTCCAATGTTTCACCTGAAACATATATTTTAAATATTTTGTTTAAATATTTAATTATTTAATTTATTTTTTAAAATACCTAA
>JAZRAM010000021.1:0-4318 GCA_045634565.1 Bacilli bacterium | reverse complement strand
ATTGTTTTTAATAATTGATCTTTACTAAGAATATTTATATAACCATAATTAGTAGAATAATACTCATATATTTTTATTGTATCTTTTATATTATTAGTAGTTCTTGCTTCTGCTCCTAATGTTATAAGTAAATAATCTACTCCATCTATACTAGTTGTACTAGCAAGACACATTCCACCTTTATAAGTAAATCCTGTTTTAGCACCTTTAATAATAGATGTATCTAAATTATATAAAGAACTTGTTGCTATCATTGTTTTTTCTATTTTTTTATTTATACTATTTATTGTATAGTAATTCGTATTAAATAATGTTTTAAAAGTATCATTTTCTAAACTATATATAAGTATTTTAGCCAAATCAGAAGCAGTAGAATAATTATTTTCACTATCCATACCTATTGGATTATCAAACTTAGAATTAGTTACTCCTATTTCTTCTACTTTTTGATTCATTAAATTAGAGAACTCTTCTATACTACCACTCATATCTATTGCAAGAGCTTGAGCAGCATCAGCTGCGCTTGGTAACATTAAAGCATATAGAAGTTCCATATAAGTTAATTTATCTCCTACTTTGAATCCTACTTTAGCATACCCATCTAAACCTTTTAACATATCTTTAGTTATTGTAACTTCTTTATCTAAATTATCTGTATTTTCTATTACTGTTATAGCAGTTACTATTTTAGTAAGTGATGCGATTTGTACAATATCCTCACTATTTTTTTTATATATAACTTCTTTATCATTCATATTATATAAAATAGCATTCTTAGAATTAATTTCTAGTGCATTAATATTTATGAATAAAAATAAAGTTATAATTACAAGTATTAGTTTTTTCATATCATCACCATAAATATTATACCTTAATTATAATTTTTTTAAAATAGAAAAAGGAATATTATTATATATTCCCTTAGTTATTTTGGAGTTCTTTTAATTTATCTAAATGAAGTTCTTCAATTGATTTTTCTGGTGTAGGTAAATCTTCAGGCATTGTTCCACCTAATTTCTTTATAGTTTCTCTTACTGCACTTCCCACTTCATAATGAGTATCATTAGCATCATCTTCATTATTTACTTTATCATTTTTTAATTTTGCTTCTGTTTGGACAATTCGAAATAAATTATCAGCTAATTCTTCACTACCCATATAATCTAGTATTTCTTCGTTATCATTTAATCCTTTTCTTTTAGCAATATCTTTAGCAGTTTCTCCACCATATAAACCTTTATATCCATAATTAGTAAACTTACCATAATTCTTAACTCCAGAATCTTTTGCGGCTTTATATAAAAGTTTATTTTTATCAATTGTTTGTCCACGAACAACTAATCTTCTACCATCTTCATCTAAAGATTTAAAATATTCTTCTGTTAATTCTTGTTTTCTAGTTTGTATAGCAAATAAGTTTGAGCAAGTGCGATTACTTCTTTATTTGGATCACCATTTTGTACAATTAAATAACATGCATATCTAGATAATTTATAATCAATAGTTTCTCTTTTTGTTTTAGAACCAATTTCTACCATTTTCCTGAACTCAGGAAAATGGTCAAAAATACTATTATTACTTAATTCACAAGCTACCATTGCTTTTTTTATTACTTTATGAAAGTTCTCCCATTTATTATATTCAAGTACTTTCATTAGTTCTCTGGCTTCCCAGTATTCAAGTCCATTTTCATCTATGTGTTTAATACTTTCAAAAATAGTTGTATTGTATTTTTCAATTTCGTTCATATTTCCCTCCTTTAAATAACAAATATTTTTTAATAATCAAGCAGATTTTAATAGGTACTAAAATTATATCACAAGAACATTTGTTTGTAAATGAAAAAAATAACAAAAAAGATAGAAAAATCTATCTTATAATTCTACATTGTGATATACGTTTTGTACATCATCTACTTCATCTAACATAGTAAGTAATTTATTAAATGTTTCTAAGTCTTCACCAGTTAATGTTACCCTATCTTTTGGAAGTAAACTTATTTCATCAACAGTAAACTCTATATCATTTTTAATACCTAATATTGCTTCTTTAATTTTAAATAAATCATTAGGATTACCATATATTAAAGTATTACCATTATCATTTTCCATATCAACAAAGTCAATATCATTCATAATTAAAGCATCCATAATAGCTTCTTCATCGATGCCAGTAAAACCTACTACACATAAGTTATCATACATATAAGCAACACTACCCATAGCTCCCATTTTAACTTTGCATTTATTAACTACAGTTCTAACATCACTTACACTTCTATTAACATTATCTGTTAAACATTCTACCATTAATGTAGATCCATTTGGACCAAATAATTCATAAGTTACTACTTCATAATTTTCTCCAGCACCACTATTTACTTTATCTATAGCTCTTTTTATTACATCACCAGGTACTTGTTCTTTTTTAGCTTTTTCAATTAATCTTTTTAAAGCTGGATTTCCTTCTGGAGTAGTACCTCCATTTTTAGCTACTTGATATATTTCTTTAGCATACATACCATATAATTTACCTTTAGCTGCTCCTGTTTTAGCTTTAGCAGCTGCTATATTTGGAAATCTTCCCATATTAATTCTCCTCCTTGTTAAAGTCACCATTTTGTGCTTTTTTTAAAGCGTCATGTGCGGCTATTTGTTCTGCTTCTTTTTTACTGTGTGCAGTTCCTTGTCCATATACAATATTATCTATTTTCACTTCCACTGTAAATGTTTTATCATGAGCTGGACCAGTCTCATCAATAACAATATACTCTAAACTCTTTTTATCAGTTTGAACTAATTCTTGTAATACTGATTTATAATCATCAAAGAAATCAACAGTTTTATCTTCTATTAAAGGAATAATGTGTTTATAAATAAACTTCTTAACTTCTTCAAAACCTAAATCTAAATACATAGCTCCCATAAATGATTCAAATATATCAGCAACTATTGCTTTTCTATATTTTCCTCCTCTTTCTTCTTCACCATGCCCAAGTCTTAAGTATTCATTTAATCCTAATCTAGAAGAATATTCAAAGTTAGCATTCTCACATACATAATGGCTTCTATATTTAGTCATCTTACCTTCTTCGTGTTCTGTATTTTTATACAAATACTCACTTATTACAAGTTCAAGTACTGCATCTCCCAAGAATTCTAATCTTTCATAACTCTTAGCATCATTTTCATTTGCATAACTTGTATGAGTTAAAGCTCTTTCATATAATTTAACATTTTTATAAGGTATTTCTAATTTTTCTAATAATTCCATTTATACCACCCATACCATTATATCAAAAATTTATAAAAATAGAAATTCTTATTTTACTTTTTATATATTTTTTAGTATAATAAGAGTGGTGTTAAAATGAAATATATACTAATAGGTTTAATCAGAGTATATCAATTACTACCACTTAAGTCTCATAGTAAGTGTAAATTCATACCTACTTGTTCTAATTATGGTATTGAAGCTATTAAAACTTATGGTAGTATTAAAGGTGTCTATCTAACTATTAAAAGAATAATAAGGTGTAATCCACTAAATAAAGGTGGATATGATCCTTTAATAAAGGAGAATGTTTATGAAAAAAATTAAAATTTTATTTATGGGAATTATGTTACTAGGTTTAACAGGATGTTTTAGTAATGATTCAATGGAAAATGTAAATATAGTTACATCTTCATACCCTATAGAATATGTTGTGAATGAATTATATGGTAATCATAGTACTATTACAAGTATTTATCCTAAAGATACAGAAACTATAAACTTTGAAGTTACTGATATATTATTAGAACAGTATAGTGATAATAAATTATTTGTTTTTAATGGTTTGTCTGAAGAAAAAAATTACGTAAAAAAGATGTTAAATAATAATAAAAATTTATTAATAATTGATGTTTCTTCTAACATGCATTATAAATACTCTACTGAAGAATTATGGTTAGATCCAAATAATTTATTAGGGATTGCAAATAATATTAGAAAAGGCTTCAAAGAATATATAAGTAGTACTTACTTAACTAACGAAATAGAAGAAAATTATGAAAATTTAAAAATCAAATTAACTTCTTTAGATGGAAAATACTATGAAACATCTAAAAACGCATCAAATTCTACTATTATTGTTAGTGATAATGCTTTTACTTTTTTAGAAAAATATGGTATTAAAGTTGTTTCTATAGATCCTGATACTGCAAAAGAGAAAGATATTAAAGAAGCTAAAGAATTATTAAATAATGGAACTTGTCGCTATGTATTTACTAAATATGGAGAAGACAATGAAGAAATAAATAATTTTATAACTGATACA
>JAZRAM010000020.1:0-5191 GCA_045634565.1 Bacilli bacterium | reverse complement strand
TGTATATTTGTTCCATAATTCCTCCTTATTTATTTGTAAATGTAAATATTATTTCACCATCTACATTATTTTCTTTATAATTATCATTAGTATAATTACTAATAACTTTTTTCCAAAACTTATAAGCAATTTCACTATTAGGTATTGGTTCAATTTCAAAGTTACCTTTAAATTTACTAAATATAATATTACATACTTCACTACCTATGTGTAATCGTCTATAATTAGGAAGAATTAAAAATTCTGCTATACTATATCCTTCACTAAATATTTTTAAATATCTATTCATAAAAGTAAATCCTACTACTTCACCATTATATTCAATCAAATAAGCATATCTATCATTATCTTTAAAATAATTTTCAAAATACTTATATTGAAATACACCTTCATCATCTATCTTATTTTCTATATATTGACTTCCATCATATAAAGCAAACTGTAATAGATTATAAACTAATTTTTTATCATCATTTGTTACTTCTCTTAATTTAATCATAAACTACCCCTTATCTATCCAATTATTTACTACACTTTCTTCTATATTTATATTGTCATATCCTTTTCCTATTTCCCTACCAGGTTTCTTTTTACCATGATAATCAGTACCACCACTTATAAATAAATTATTTTTTTTAGCATACTCTTCTAATATTTTAGTTTGTTCTAAAGAATTTTTAGAATGATATACTTCTATTCCATCTATTATATTTTCACTTACTAACTTATCTAAATAAGCAATATGATCTTTTAAAGGATATAGGTATAGATGAGCAAGAAATACTTTACCACCTGCATTTCTTATAGCATCTGATACTTCTTTAGCACTTGGCATTTGATTTGAAAAATCAATATATAAAGGGAAATCCATATTACAATTACAACATCTAAAAAAATAACTCTTATCATTCCACTCTCTATCTGTAAATAATTTTTTATTTTCTTCATATTTTTTTATTGAAGGTAAAATTATATCTATAGGCCATCCCATACTAGAATTATAATTTAAATCATCTACTTTAATTCCATTTTTATGACAGGTTTCAATCATTAATTTAAATTCTTTATCTAAGTCCATATAATCATCATTTTTCTTATATGTATCTAAACAAAATTTATTTATTTTATCAACATCAAAATTATATCCAAGCAATTCTATCTTGGCATTATTAAATATAACATTAAATTCTCCACCTGTTATAATTCTACCACTATATATTTTTTTATAATCTATTTCCTTTAACTCTTTATATGCATCTACAGTATCATGATCTGTTATCGATAAAAGAGTTACATTATTTTTTTCTGCATCCATTAAAAGTTCTTTTAAAGAACTATCTCCATCAGAATATGTTGTATGCGTGTGTAAATCTACCATAATTACCTCCTTTTTTATTTAATTATAACACAAAAAGATAAGAATTATCTTATCTTTTTTAAATAATCTAAACTTTTAATTTTAGGATATTTACTATTTACTTTACCCCATCCATCTACATCTAAATCATCTTTATTAAAGAATATTGAAATACCACTTTGTTCTTTCCAATCATCTAGATTATGAACAGTGTCATCAACTAATAAATTACCACAGGGATCTACTACATCAGTCTTTCTCAATTCATAAGGGACTAAAATTATTTCATTTTTTATTCCAAAACTTCTAAATAATTTTATTTTAGCTACTCCTTCATTTTCCATCGAATGTACTTTAGTTAAAATAGCAAAATCTTTTAATTCTTTTAAAATGTTAATTGCATCATTTATAATTTCACTTTTTCTTAATATTTCATTCCAATCTTTAGTTTGAATATATTTTATTTTATTAAATTCATCTTTTATTTTTAAACTTCTATATTCATCATCAAATAACCAAATTTCAGAATCAAAAACTACTCCATCACAATCTATATATTTTTTCATAAAGCCTCCTGATATATCTCACTTAAACTATATCATAAATATTATATTAATTCTACAAAAAAAAGAAAAATCATTTTCTTTTTAAAATTTTTCTTTTTCTAATTATTTTGGATTTAAAAAATCTCTCTTGAAATTCTGTTAAAGCAATAATTTGCTCATCAGTATAATTTTTATCAGTAGGAACTACTATTAATTTATCATCGTCATCGTTAGTTCTATGGATATAAGCAATTACTTCTCCTTCAAAAGTTTCTACTGGTTCAAAACAACCTAATACATAAGCATCTAGTTCTTCCCCATCAGGGCTTATTGTATTAGGTATATAACCATAATTTAACATATACATAAATCCATGCTTAGGATGAAGTGTTCCTAATTTTCTATCTATTATTACTTTTACTTCTTTTCCTAAAAAATCTTTAGCTTTTGTTATTTCTTTCATAATTACTCCTTATTATTTAAATACTCAGCTAATTTTAAATATCCTGTATTATTCCATAAATTCCATCTATCTTCATCTTTAAAAGTTCCCATTGTTTTTGTTTGACCTTTTGGTATAAATATAAAATCCCAACTCCATCCATACTCACCACTTTTTTCTAGTGCTATTTCACCTTCCGTTTTAGATACTATTACAATTGGGTCCTTACCATACTCACAGTAAGCAAGTGCTTCTACAAAATATGCATATCTATCGGTTTTACCTTCCATTAATTTTAATATTCCATCTTCTCCTAATGTATCATCTACATAATGTGTATATGGTCCTGGAAATCCACCTAACGCTGGAATAACTAATCCGCAATCATTTTTTAGTACACTAGTTTTTAATTTATCACTTGCATACTTAGCAGAGTACTTAGCAACCTCTTCCATAGTGTCAGCTTGTATTTCAATTGTTTCCATTTTAACATTATTAATTTTAAAACCTAAAGGTTCAAGAGCTTGTTTAGCAGAAGCTATTTTAGCCCAATTACCTGTTACAAATGTTATTTCTTTCATAAATTCTCCTTTTTCAATAAATTTTCAAAAGCAAGTACATTCCCTTTTCTAAACTCACCATTTTTAATTAATTCCTTTATTTCATCAATACTTAACCATTTAACAAATTCTACCTCTTCTTCTTGAAGTTTTAAATCTTCCATATTTATATTTTTTTCTAAATAATACGTATCTTGAAAAGCACGAGATCTTTTTAATGTTCCAATGTGTTTTAATTCATTAAAATCTATTATTAGTCCTAATTCTTCTTCTATTTCTTTTACGACTGTTTCATCTGGAGTATATCCAGACGAAACAAGTCCACCGGTAGTTGCCCAAACACTACCTTTTTCTTTTGAAGTTTTTTGTATTAAAAATTTATCTTCATCATTTTTTATAAATACTATAACTATTTTTATATATTTACCTATTTCAGGTTTCATCCCTTTAACTCTTAGTACTTTTTCACCAGTTAAATTTCCTTTTTCATCATATAAATCTAAATATTCCATTTTATCAACTCCCTACACTAGAATATCTTTTCATACCCTTATAAAATATTATAACACTCGGTACCAAATAAACAAGAGTTACTAAAGGAGAAATTATTAATAATTTATTCACTTCCTTACCTAATATAAATAACAAAGGATAATAATTAATAAATCCAAAAGGCACAATACAAGTAAAAAACATAATAAATCCTTTTCTAAATATGCCTATTGGGTACTGGGCCATCTCTCTACAACCGTATGTTAATACATTTCTTACTTCTAAACCTTTTACTGTGTAGAAACAATAAGCAGCAGTAAGTATTAATATACTTAAAAATATAAATATAGAACTAATTAACATAAATACTAAAGTTATAATCTTTTCTACATTCCACACTACATCTATATTTATGATTGCTATTACAAGCACTATAATTGATTGTATAAGTCTAGATAATTTTATAAAGCTTACTTGTTCACAAAATACTTGTAATAAAATATTTCTAGGTCTTAAAAGTAACCTATCAAAATCCCCTTTTACTATCAAATCATCAAATTGATCAATACCCCTAAAAAATGTCTCACAAAATGAAAAACCAAATTGTATTATTCCAAATGTTAACAATACTTCATAGAGTGTAAAACCTTTTATATTTGAGAACTTATCAAATAAACAAATAATTGTAAAATAATAACCAAAGAATACAAAGAACTGTGATATAAATGACATTATGAAAGATAGTTTATATTGTAATTCACTTTTAAAATGAATCTTAAAATATTTAAAATATAATCCCATATTAACCACCTTGTATAACTGCTTTCTTTAATGCTTTTTTAGTAATTAATCTACCAAGTATAACAAGTATTACTATCCATATAATTTGTATTATAATTCCAATAAATCCTTCATTCATACTAATATTACCAACATATAATCTAAATGGAAAATCAGTTATATATCTAAATGGTAATAAATTAGATATCTCTTGTAAATACTTAGGGAAGAATGGTATTGGTATTAACATTCCTGATAATATATCTGACACTACCATAAATATATTTACTATTCCTTTTTCATCTAAAGTAATTAAACAAATTACATGATATAAAAGTACAAGTACTGTCATAAGTATAGTTGATAATGTCATTACAACCATAAATAATAATAATCTAGGTAAAGTAATACTTAAATCTAAATTGTATGGACTTGGAAGTATTAAAGCAAATACAATTACAGGAATTAGTCTCAATGCACAATTAGAAAGTCTTTCACCTAGTATCTTACTTGCCCACATAAAATATAAATCTTGTGGTCTACATAATTCATAAGCTATGTTACCGGATTTAATCATATTTAATATTTCTTTATCCTTATACCACAAATAAACAATTGCATACAAACTTTGACCTAACCAAACATAACTTACTATCTCATTTAATTCCATAGGTAAATTACCACTACCAGATTCATAGAATGCTACATAAATTGAAACATATACAAATCCAAAAAATACTTGTGTAGCCATACCAGCTAAAGCAGCAGCTCTATATTGTAATCCTGTTTTAAACTTTAATTTAAAATATGTTATATACGATTTCATATTTTAAAATCCTCATATAATTTAACAATCAATTCATCAATATTACCACTATCTATATCAATATCACTTATAGATATTTTAGATGATATTAGTTTTATAAACTCATTTATTTCTATTTTTCTTATATCTATTATAAACTCAATACCACCTTCAATATTATTTTGTTCTACTACATAATCTGCTTCTATT
>JAZRAM010000019.1:0-8225 GCA_045634565.1 Bacilli bacterium | reverse complement strand
GAGTTTTAAATACTATAGTACTGTAATTTAAATCTTCTTTAGTAATTGATTGGATTAACATTCCACCAGAACTTCCTTCTAGAATAGTATCATTATCAACTTTAAATGTTTCGATGCTTACAACAGGGCTTTTTCTTAATTTGCCATATTGATCAACAAATTCTACAATATCATATTCAGAAAAACTACCTTTACTTACATTACCAGTCACTACAACTCTACTAAATGTTGAAACACTTTCTATGTTAAATACATTAGGACTTTGTAAGTATTGATTTTCAATTTTTAAAAATTCATCTTTAGTAATTGAATTTTGCTCGATCTGTTGTGGTTCTTCGTTTGGCTTTTTATCTTTTTTATTAGATGTGATAACAACTCCTACAATTAAACTTATAATAATTATAACAACTAGCATTCCTATAATTAAACCTAAATTCGTTTTCTTTGATGGCTTGCTATTTAAATTTGGATTATTAGCATTTCCACTATCAACTGGATTTATAGGTTGTGGTGTAGGTTCTTGCATTATTGGTTGATGAATACTAGGTGTTAGTTGTGGTTGAACTGGTGAAATTGGTTTTACTGGTGGTTGAGGATTAAATACTGATTGATTAACATTTATATTTTGCCCTACATTAGGATTGAATGCAGGGTTAAATCCTTGATTATTTTGTAATGATTGATTATTAGGTATTCCATTATTACCTTGTGTATTAAAATTATTTTGATTCAAGTTATTTTGTTCTTGATTCATCTTTATCACACTACCTCTCTATTATTAATTCTATCATAATTTAGTTTTATTTACAATATTTTAATAATGTATTGTGTAAATTAAAAGCCAAGTTTTACATATGAATAAATTAGTACTTTAGTTACAATATATCCATTTTATGATTCTTAAAACAAGTCCAAAAGCAAGTCCAAAATTTTCTAAATCGTTGTAAAATAAGGGTTAAAAAGGCAAATGTCACTTCTTTCAACCTTATGACGTGCCATAATTATCTCCTTTCACCATATTATGAACAGGAGGCCTTTATTTTAAACAAAAAATAAACTATCCTTTATAAAATAATAGTTTAGAGAAAATACATTTATGGTGAATGCGTTAATGTTTTTATCACTTTTGTTAATGTTTTTGAAGTAAACTTAAGGCAATATTTACCTAAAGCAAGTCCAAAATTTTATTTAAAATTGCATCTTTTTTGACAAAAAACAACTTTAATTTTAAAGCTGTTTTTATTTTTTATTTTAATAATTAGTAAATATATTTTTCTAAATAAAATGTTGGTTTATCCCATTCAGATAAGTTTTCATCAAACTCAACAAACCTTAACATTCTGATCATTGTACTTCCCATTATATCTACCCACTCTAATAATATTTGTTTTTGTTCTTCATTATATTCGCTTTCTTCAAGAATATTATCATTATAAAAGTGAAATATATATGGATTTTCATCAATAACAAACGTGTACAAAACCGTATAATTAAAAGAAACTCCAAACTCATCATAAATTATATATTTTTTCATTTTTATTCCATTAATTGTTTCTGAAGTTTCATTTAAAATTTCAAATTTACTTAATAGACCATCTGGGCCAAAATTAAGTGATTCAATTTTACGAAATTCATCAGTATTTTTTTGAATGGCATCAAATAATGTATCATAATTTCCATCCCATTCAATTTTTTTAGAATCGATATTGCGTAACAAAATATAATTACATGCAGGGCAATTATTATATATTAAAAATTGTCTTTCATTACCACTCAATTCCTCTACTGGTTTATTTAGTATTCCATCCGTGTATAATTCTTTTAAATTGAAATTATTATCTAATTCATAAAAACTTTCATTATTATAAATTTCAAATGAACTTATAATGTATTGTAAAATTTGTTCTAATTCTGATCGACTTGAATGATATACATTATTTTCTTTATCTGTATAATAAAGACCATAAACACTAAAATATTGACTATTATATTTAAATGAATACCCTATATATTGTGCTATTTCTTCATATCCCATAACTCCATTGGATTTTTTACTTTCAAAATATACAGTATCAATATTGCCAATTCTAATTTGTTTTGTCGATTCTATAATTAAATTATGATAATTTTGTCCTCCATTAGCACCATATTCTAATTTATATTTATCTATATTTTTTTCTTTATTAATATCTTCTGGAAGGGTATATAAATTTGTAGCGCCTTCTAATGATTTTTCAATGTATATATTATATTGATCTAACTTAAAATTATGACCATGAAGATATGAAAATGTTCCTTCATTATCTGTAGAAAAATTTGGTATTAAATAAGAAACCCCTAAATTATAATTTCCCCATCTGGCAATACTATTAAAATTATATTTTTTTATTTCTTCTTTTGTTATTTTTTCAGCATTAGAACCAAACAATGAATTTGCCGCCCCATTAGAATTATTCTTACTGATCAACAATATAAATATAACAACAACTACTACCACTCCTGCAACTATACCTATGATTAATCCTGGGTTCATTTTTTTAGATGGCTTATTATTTAAATTTTGGTTGCTTGTATTTTCACTTTGAACCGGATTTATATGTTGTGCTATAGGATCTTGCATTATTGGTTGCTGATAACTAGGCATTTGTTGTGATTGAGCTGGTTGTTGCATTGGTTCTACTATTGGTTGAGGATTAAATGTAGGATTGAAACCTTGATTATTTTGTAATGGTTTATTATTAGGTATTCCATTATTACCTTGTATATTAAAATTATTTGGATTTAAGTTATTTTGTTCTTGATTCATCTTTATCACACTACCTCTCTATTATCAATTCTATCATTATTTAGTTTTATTGACAATACTATAATAATAAAACATGTAAAACTAAAGCCAAGTTTTACATATGAATAAATTAATGTTTTTATCAATAAAATACTGATTTTAATATTTTAAAACAAGACCAATTACAAGACCAAAATTTTGAAAATTGTTGTAAAATAAGGGTTAAAAAGGCAAATGTCACAGCTTTCAACCTTATGACGTGCCATAAAAAATCTCCTTTCAAGTCTATTAAGACCAGAAAAGAGATTTTTTATACAACTTAAAATAAGCCTTTTATATTGCCATCAACATCTATATCCATATTTAAATAAGCACTATTCTTACCTAATCCGGGCATAGTCATAATATTTCCCATTAAAACAACTATAAATCCGGCACCACTAGATAATTTAATATCAGTAACTATCATATCAAAATTATTAGGTGCTCCTAATTTTTTAGGATCATCACTAAATGAATATTGTGTTTTAGCTATACATATAGGTAATTTATCTAAATTGTTTTCTTCAATTAATATTATTTTTTCCTTTATTTCGTTATTTATAATTACATTACTTGCTCTATATATTTCTTTACATACAGTATTTATTTTATTTTCTATAGAATCATTATAATCATATAATACTTTAAAATCATTTTCTTTTTCACATGTTTCAATAATTCTATTTGCAAGTTCTAATGCACCATTACTTCCTTCATTAAATGAATTACATACTTCAATACTATACCCCATATTTCTTACATATTCTTTTACATATTCAATTTCGCTTTCAGTATCATAAACAAATCTATTTAAACATACAACTATATTTTTAGTATATTTACTCATATTTTCTATATGTCTTTCTAAGTTAACAATACCTAATTTTAAAGCATTTAAGTTTTCTATATTGATATTATTTTTATCTACTCCACCATTATATTTTAAACTTCTAACAGTAGCATTTATAACGACACAATTAGGTTTTAAACCAGTAGTACCACATTTTATATTTAAGAACTTTTCAGCACCCAAATCAGCACCAAAACCAGCTTCTGTAACTACATAATCAGCTAATTTTAATCCTAGTTTAGTAGCAATCACGCTATTACATCCATGAGCAATGTTAGCAAATGGTCCACCATGTATTATAGCAGGATTGTTTTCTAAAGTTTGAACTAAATTAGGTTTAATAGCATCTTTTAATAGAAGCACAATAGCTCCTACACAATCTAAATCACGAGCAAATATCATTTTATTATCTTTAGTATAACCTATTAAAATATTACCAATTCTAACTTTTAAATCTTCTATATCAGTAGCCATACAAAGCATTGCCATCATTTCACTAGCAACTGTTATATTAAACTTCTCATTTCTTTTATAGTTGCTATTTATAGTTATATTTCTTAATGCCCTGTCATTAAGATCAACACATCTATTAAATACAACTCTATCTATACCTAAACTATTACCTTGAAATATATGATTATCAATAATCGCACATAATAAATTATTCGCTGTTTCAATAGCATGTATATCTCCTGTGAAGTGTAGATTAATATCTTCCATTGGCACTACTTGAGAATATCCGCCACCTGTAGCCCCACCTTTAATACCAAATACAGGACCTAAAGAAGGTTCTCTTAATACTACTAGACTGTTTTTATTTAATTTTCTTAAAGCATCATTTATTCCTATACTTACAGTAGTTTTACCTTCTCCAAAGGGTGTTGGATTTATAGAAGTAACTAATATTAACTTAGCATCTTTATTTTTTAATTCTTTATTTATATCTAAATTAATTTTAGCTTTATACTTTCCATAACTTTCTAAATAATCTTCACTAATACCTAATTTATTAGCAATCTCATTTATATTTAATATATTACATTCATTACTTATTTCTATATCAGTTTTCATGTAATCACCTCTTATTTAATTATACTATAAATATTTAAAATATAAAATAAAAAAGATTGAATTAATCAATCTTATTAAAATCCACTTCTTTTTCTTAAGAATGAAGGAATTATATCATCATTATCATTATCATCATCTAGACTAGAACTTCTAAAACTTGTACTTGAACTTGTTTCAATTGTTCTTTCTGTTCTAATTGGTTCTTCTATTTCTTTTTTATCATCATCAAATCCAGTAGCTATTACAGTAACAATTATTTCATCATTTAAGTTTTCATTAATAACAGCACCAAATATAGTATTCATATCTGTTTTAGCACTATTTCTAATTACTTCAGCAGCTTCTTCAACTTCAAATAAAGTTAAATTATTACCACCTGTTACATTTATAATTGCATCTGTAGCACCATCTATACTAGTTTCTAGTAATGGAGAAGAAATTGCTTGTTCAGCAGCTTCAGTTGCTCTATTTTCTCCTACACCTATACCAATACCGATTAAAGCAGTACCACGTTTTTCCATAACTGTTTTAACGTCTGCAAAGTCTAGATTGATTAAACCTGCAACTGCAATTAAATCAGATATAGATTGTACACCACGTCTAAGTACATTATCTACTTCTTTAAATGATTCTAAAAGTGGTGTTGATTTATCTATAATTTCTCTTAATTTATCGTTTGGAATAACAATTAAAGTATCTACATTTTTCTTTAATTCATTTAATCCTGCTAAACCTTGTTCCATTCTTTTTTTACCTTCAAAAGAGAATGGTTTAGTAACTATACCTACAGTTAAAGCACCTAATTCTTGTGCGATATTTGCGATTACTGGAGCAGCTCCTGTTCCAGTACCACCACCCATACCACAAGTAACAAATACCATATCTGCACCTGCTAAAGCTTCTTCTATTTCTTTCTTACTTTCTAAAGCAGCTTCTCTACCTATTTCAGGTTTAGCTCCAGCTCCCCTACCACCAGTAAGATTTTCTCCTATTTGTATTTTAGTTGGAGCTTTAGAACAGTTTAATACTTGTAAATCTGTATTAGCAACTATAAACTCTACACCTTTAACTCCTGATTCTATCATACGGTTTACAGCGTTATTTCCGCCTCCACCAACTCCTATTACTTTTATTTTAGCAACTTGGTCCATTTCTAATCCAAACATAATTTCCTCCTCTATTCACTAAAGAAAAATCCAAATATTTTCCCTAGTGTTGAATCTGATGCGCTTAATTTTCTTGAATTTACCGCTGTCATTTGATAAGCTTCATTATCACTAATCATACTATAATCTTGTTCTTTTAGTTTTAATTTACTTATAAAGTGTACTATATTGCCTATGCAACTTGAATATATATTATCTCTAATACCTAACATTTTAACATTGCCAATGTTAGCATTATCTCCAAAAACATCTCTTACTACATATTCAATACCAGGCATATTGCTAGTACCACCTGTTATAATAATATAATCTATTTTGCGGCTTGTCAAGAGATTTATCTCTTTTTTAGCCTCATTTAATATTTCTTCTAATCTAGACTGAACAACTTCTGATAGTTCAAATTGGTTAATTTTAAGATTAGCATCATATGCACTTTTAACTTCGATTATATCATTCACACTAGCATTTTTCTTATGAGCTAAAGCAAATTTGAGTTTTAAATTCTTAGCGGTTGGTATATCTACTTTATACATGTATGAAATATCATTATCAATATTTTTGCCACCCATATTAACTATACTACTTTTAACTAATATACTCTTGTTATATAATGAAACATCAGTAACTTCACTGCCAATGTTAATAATTGCTCCTACTTTGTCTTCAAAAGCTTTATTATTAAATGAGTGTAAATCACCAATATTATTTAAAGTAATATCTACTACTTCAACGCCTATACTTTCAAGTAAACCTATTACAGAATAAACATTCTTTTTAGGTGTTGTCACAAGTACAGCCCTACATCCTAAGTTAGAACATTTCATCCCCTTTGGAACTTTTATAAATGCTTTATCATCTACAGTATAATCTATTGGTAAGATTGTTACCATTTCTCTTAAACTATAGGTTTGAGTCTTAGCAGCTATTTCTAAAGATTTAATTATATCATTACTAGTTACTATTCCCTCTTCATTATTTATCTTAACATTTCCTTTTATTATAGAATATTCAGCATTAAATGAAGGAACTGAAGTAATAACTTTTTTAATCTTTATACCAAGCATTTCTTCTACTTCTAATAAAGCACCTTTAATACTCTCAGTAGCAAGTTCTACATCAGTTATTAACCCTTTTTTTATTCCTTTAGATTTAAAAGAAGATGCAGCTAGTAAATTTAACTTATTTTGATGTAGTTCACAAACAACTATTTTAATAGAATCTGAACCTATATCAAGACTAGTATAAATATGTTTCATCATATCATCTCCTACAATCTATATATAATTATACTATAAAAAGAAAAAAAAGTAAAAACTTTTTTACTTTTTTGTTAAAATACCTAAAATTTCCATTCATTATTGTACTTCTTGTACAACAATTATTATCATAGGTTTACTTTCTGTTTCTTTATAGAAATATTTTCCTAATCTTTCTCTAATAGTTATTTTTATTTTATTGTAATCTATATAGTTTTCTTTAACATTCTCTTTAACTACTTCACTTACTATATTTTCAGCTTCTTTAATTATATCTATATTTTCTTTAACATATATAAATCCTTTAGTAACTACATTAGGTTTATTTATAATATTTCTTGTTTCTTTATCAATATTTACATCAACTATAACAATACCACTATCACTTAACATTTCTCTATCTTTTAATACTAAATCACCAATATCACCAACAGTTTTACCATCTATTAGTATATCTTCTATTGGTACTTTTTCATCAGTATCAACTAAATTACCATCAATAAAAGTAGTAACTTCCCCATTAAGTTTTAATAATATATTTTCTTTTGGTATATTAAGTCTTTCAGCAAGCATCGCATTTTCTACTTGATGACGATATTCACCATTTACAGGCATATAATATTTAGGTTTCATTAAATTTATCATAAGCATTATATCTTCACTAGATGAATGTGGTGATAGATACTTTTTAGATAAAATTATTAATTTACTTCCTACTTTAGATATCTTATTAAATACTTTAGTAGCTGTTATCTCACTACTTTCATATATAGGAGATAAAATAACTACAGTATCACTTTCTTTTAAAGTAACAAACTTATCTGAGTTTCTAAGTATTCTTTTTAAACTTGAATATGGTTTTTCTCTTTCATTAGATATTATTACAAGTATGCCTTCATCATTAACATGATTTATAGTTTTAATTCTTTCTTTATCAAAATCTATATAACCAAACTCAATACCTTTAAGTATTATATTTTCTAAAGATTTACCCATTATAACTACATTTCTATTAGTTTTTAATATTTCATTAAATAATTCTTGTATTCTATATA
>JAZRAM010000018.1:0-11645 GCA_045634565.1 Bacilli bacterium | reverse complement strand
TACAGTTTCTTTCTTAACATTTAATCCTTTATATTTACCAAGTTTTACTTCTGGTTTTAAAGTAATAGTAAATACATATTCAATATATTTTTCATCTATAGATCTAATATCTAATACAGGTTGAGCAGCTATTTCTAAATCCTTATTTTCCTCTATCATTTGATTGTATGCATCTTCTACAGCATAATTAGAAGCATCCATAAATAATGATTCTATACCATAATTTTTTATGAATACACTTTTAGGAGCTTTACCAGGTCTAAATCCAGGTATTTTAGCTTTTTCATTAGTTTTTTTAAACGCCATGTCTAAAGCTTTTTCCCATTTTTCTCCTTCTACTTTTATAACTATTTCTTTTAAATTTTTATTTTTTTCCATAAATCTTCCTCCAATACCTATCTAGTATATAATAAAATTTTAAAATTATCAAGAAAAAAGAGTTTAATCTCTTAATTTTCTTAAAGCTTGTTCATAATCTTGTTTTGTTATAAAACTTCCAACAACACATATATCTGCTTTATAACATTTTTTTATAGTAGTATCATTTATACCACCATCTACTTCAATTTTATAATTATAATTTTCTTCTCTTCTTAAATTATAAAGTTGTTCTATTTTTTTAGTACTTTCTTCTATAAAAGCTTGTCCCCCTTTTCCAGGTTCAACACTCATAACAAGTACTAAATCTAAATATGGTAAATATTTAGCAATCTCATAAACATCTGTAGAAGGTTTAATAGACATACCTACTTTTATACCTAAATCTTTTATATAGTTTATAACACTACTAACTTCACTTACAGCTTCGTAGTGGAATGTTAAAAATTCAGGATTCATTTTAGAAAATTCATCTATATATTTTTTTACATCACTTACCATTAAATGAATATCTTTAGGTTTAGTTGTTAGGCGTGTTATATCATAGAATTCTTCATAAGTATAAGTCTTATTATCAACAAATACTCCATCCATTACATCTAAATGTATATAATCTATATCTAAACTATCTAATTTATTTAATTCTTCACATTTTGGTTCTTTTATATCTAAGAATGATGCGGCTATTTTCATGAGTTTACCTCTTTTCTATAAATTTCAAATAATTTTCATATCTACTTGATTTTATTGTATTATCTTTTACTTTATCTTTTACCATACATTTTAATTCATTTATGTGCATACAATCTTTGTATTCACAACCATCTCTATATTCATTAAACTCTATAAAATTATCTCTTATATCAGATTTTTTCATATCTTTAAAATCTATAGAAGAAAAACCTGGGGTATCAGCAATATATCCACCCAATACTTCTATTAATTCAGTATGACGTGTTGTATGCTTGCCGCGTCCTAAGGCAATTGATACCTCTCCTATTTCTAAATTTAAAGAGTTATCTAATCTATTTAATAAAGAACTTTTTCCAGCACCACTTTGCCCAGCAAATACAGTTATTTTATCTTTAAATATATCCTTTAAATACTCATCAGTATTACTATATACTTCATAACCTATTTTTCTATAGTAATCCATAATCTCTTTTATTTCTTCTAATTCTACTTCATTTAATAAATCTAATTTAGTAAAACATATAACAGGTTTTATATTATTAAACTCTATTATATTTAATAATTTATCAAGTAGATTAGAGGAAAAATCAGGTATCTTAACACTTGTTACTATAACTACTTGATCTATATTAGATACACTTGGTCTATCAAGTTCATTTTTCCTATCTATAATCTCAAGTATATAGTTGTTATTTTCATCTATTACTACATTATCTCCTACCAAAGGAGTAACACCTATGTTTCTAAATTTTCCTCTAGCTTTGCATACATATACTTCATTATCTACTTTTACTGTATAATCATTACTTATTTGCTTAATTATTTTTCCAACCATTATTCAACTTCATTTCCTTCTGTATTAGTTTCTTGTTTTGTATTAGTAGCGATTGTTATTGTAAGTTTTGTATTAGACTTAACTTCATCACCAACACCTCTAGATTGTGAAATTATTGCCCCTTCTTTAAAGTTATTATCTTCTTCAGTTTTAAATACGCAAGTAATTCCATTATCATCACAGAATTGTTGTATTAAATCTTGTGTGTAAGATCCATCTGTAAAATCAGGATAAACAGTTACTAAAGTTGCATATGTAAGTTCAATAACTCCATTTTCTTTGTGTAATCTATTTCCTACTTCTATACTTTGAGCAACTATAGTATTTTCTTCTATCTCATCATCTTTAGTAACTTTCTTTGTATTAGTTACTACTCTTATTCCTAAACTTTCTAACTCTGCTTTTACTGTCTCTAATTTTTTACCAGTATAATCTTCTACTTCTATAGTATCTTCAAAAGATGATACTGTGATTGTTACTTTATCTCCTGATTTTAATTGTGTGTTTGCTTTAGGACTTATTTTGATTACTACGTCTTCTTCATAGTCTTTATCATAAGTATATTCTACTACACAATTTAATTCTGCTTTTTCTATTTTTTTACAAGCATCTTTTTCACTTAAACCTTCTAATTCGTTTGGAACATTAACATTCTTTTTCTTATCTCCACTAGCGATAAGTATAAATGCAAGTCCAATTATTATTATACTTACACAAATAACCCCTACAATTATTAAAGCAATATTTAATCCTTTATCATTTTTTACATTATCACTTAAATCTAAATCTTTATTTTTAACTTCTCTTGATTCTAATTTAGTAATTGTTTTAGAATTATCATTACTATGTTCTGGGTATTTATATACAAGTCTTTTTTCTTCAAATCTAAGTGGATCTAAACAAGTTTTTAAATCTTCATACATTTCAGATACTGTTTCATACCTATTTTTAGGATTTTTAGCACATGCTTTTAATACTATGTTTTCAACACTTTGTGGGATTGTATTATTTATATTACATACACTAGGTATTTGATCTTTCATATGTTTAATAGCTATTTCAACCGCATTATCTCCTTTAAAAGGTACTTTACCTGTTAAAAGTTCAAACATGAGTATTCCTAAAGAATAAATATCACTTTTAATAGTTGAACCACTACCGCTTGCTTGTTCTGGAGGGAGATAGTGTACACTACCCATTACTGAATTAGTTTGAGTAAGTTCATTGTTGTTAAGTGCCATTGCAATGCCAAAGTCAGTTATTTTAACTCTTCCATCTTCAAGTATCATAACATTTTGCGGTTTAATATCTCTATGAATTATATAACTATCATGTGCACAAGCAATACCACTTGTTAATTGCATCATTATATCTATTGATTCTGTTAAGTTTAAAGCGCCTCTTTTTTTAATTAAACTCTTTAAAGTTTTACCATCTACATATTCCATAACAATGAAATGTCTTCCATCATCTTCTCCTACATCATACATTTCAACAACATTAGGATGTTTAAGTGAACTAGCAGAATTAGCTTCTCTTCGAAATCTTCTTATAAATTTTTCATCATCAGCTAAATCACCTCTAAGTATTTTAACTGCAACATCCCTTTCTAAAATAGTGTCCCAAGCTAAATACACATTAGCCATTCCACCTTCACCAATAGATTTAACAATTTTATAACGATTGTCAATTAATTCCCCTTTATTGATCATGAGAATCCTCCTTTACTAAATAAGCAATTGATATATTATCATTCCCACCACGATTATTTGCTTTAAATACAAGCTTTTCCAATCTTTCTTCTAAACCAGTATCTTCACTTAATACTTTAGCTATTTGATTATCATCTAACATATTAGTTAAACCATCACTGCATAAGAATATTCCATCTATATTAAGTTCTACATTAAATATATCCATATCGATGTTAGTGCTGCTACCTAAAGCTTTCATAAGAACATTCTTTTTAGGATGATTTTTAGCTTCTTCTTCTGTAAGTTCACCACTTTTTAAAAGTAAATTTACTAAAGTGTGGTCTACAGTAATTTTATGAAGTTTTTTATTTTTATAAATATATCCAGAAGAATCACCGATGTTACCAATAAGTAAATATGAAGGAGTAAGCACTGATAATACAATAGTGGTTCCCATACCTTGACTTTCTGGGTGTTCAGCAACATATTTAAATATCTCTACATTTGCTTCACTAACTGTACTTTGTATCCAGTTAATGGCATCTTCTTTATTCCCTAAACTACTAATACTTTTAAACCTATCGCAGATAAGATTAAGAGCAATTTTAGAAGCGACTTCTCCGTCTTTATGTCCGCCCATTCCATCTGCAACTATTAGTAATTTTTCTTCTGCACCATTTTCTACTATTGATACACTATCTTCATTTCTTTCCCTAACTTTTCCAGGATCTGTTATATAATAATAATTCATATTATACCTCCTCGTAATGTGAACGTAATTGTCCACAAGCAGCATTAACTTTACTACCAAATTCTCTTCTTATTGTAACTCCAATATTATTCTTTTTTAATACATCATAAAACCTCATAATAGATTCTTGATTACTCTTTTTATATTCTATATGACTTGTTTCATTATAAGGAATTAAATTAACATAACAATTTAATCCTTTCAGTAATCTACTTAATTCTAAAGCACATTCTTCACTATCATTAACGCCCTTAAGCATTATATATTCAAATGTTACTCTTCTATTTGTTTTAGCAATATATTCCTTTATAGCTTTCATTAATTCTTCAATAGGATAGGCCTTATTAATGTTCATAATATTATTTCTTATCTCATTATTAGGAGCATGAAAACTTATAGCGAGATTTACTTGTTTATCATAGTTAGCAAACTCTCTTATCTTAGGTACAATACCGCAAGTAGATACTGTTATATGTCTACTTCCTATGGCAATTCCTTTATCACTATTTACAATGTCTATAAATTTAATTACATTATCATAATTATCAAATGGTTCACCTATACCCATTAAAACTATATGAGAAAGTCTTTTACCTATATCTTCTTCAACCATAATTATTTGAAGTACCATTTCATGAACATTTAAATTTCTAACTTTTTTAAGTCTTCCACTTTCACAAAACTTACACCCCATATTACAACCTACTTGAGTTGAAATACATATACTAGTACCATAATCGTGATACATAACTACTGCTTCTACTTTTTCTCCATCATCAAGTTTAAATAAGTATTTAGCAACATCAATATCTTCTTTTTTAGCTATAATTTCTAATCTATCAAAATAGAAATCATTTTTCATAGTATTTATAGTCTCTTTTGATACATTTCTCATTTCTTCAAAGTTTTTAATTCTTTTTCTATATACCCAATCAAAAACTTGAGTTGCTTTAAACTTTTTATCGTTTCTTTCTATAAAATAATTTTCTAATTCTTCAAACGTTATTCCATAAATATTCATAATTACACCTATATCAATTATACAATAAAAAGTAAAAAAATAATAGAAATATTCTATTATTTTATTATATTTATTCATTTTATTTTAATACTTTACATTTTTTATAATTGTGCTCCACAATGTGTACAAAATTTAGAATCTTTTTTTATTTTATTTCCACAACTTAAGCATATATCCTTGGGAACATCTACTCTTGAACCACAATTTGTACAGAATTTATCATTAGCATTTATTTTAGTACCACAATTTTTACAAAACGCATTTGCATAAGGTTGTGGACTATCGTAAGTAATTTCTTTGTTAAAAGCTAATATACCTAAGAAAACTGGATATAATAATATTAATCCAATCCCAAAACCAGTATCTTGTTTAAATCTATAAGCTAATTCTAAATAAACCCTTATTGTCGCATAAATATTTGCGAATGGTATAAATAACAAAGCTACATACCACATTGGTAATCCAGTTATTTCAAGCAAAACTATCATATTATAAATAGGAATAATTGCTTCCCATCCTTCTCTTCCGGCTTTCTTGAATACTTTCCATAAAGATACTATCATAAACACACTAATACCAATTGGAATTAAGAAAAAAATAAAACAAAAAATAAAAATTAATGCTGCCATAAACACAACTCCCTTCTATTTAATTATATAATAATTGATTGTTTTTTTCAATAAAAAAACTTCATTATGAAGTTTTTATTATATTTGTTTACCACAATTTGTACAAAATTTTGTATTAGGTAATAATTGATTACCACAGTTTGTACAAAATGCTGGTGTTGTACTTTGTGGTTCTATTGGCCCAACTTCTGGAGTTGGCATTACTGGTTGTACAGGTGCAACTTCTGGAGTTGGCATTACCGGTTGTACTGGTTGTTGATACATTGGTTGTGGTTGTACTGGTTGTTGATACATTGGTTGTGGCTGTACTGGTTGTTGGGACATTGGTTGTGCAACACTTGAAGCTCCACTATAAACAGCATCTTTACTAAATGCTAATATTGCATAGAATATTGGTTGTAATAAAGTCATACCTACACCAAATCCTGCAGATTTACCAAATTTTTTAGCTATTTCAATATTAATTTTAAATATTGCATAAACATTTGCAAATGGCACAAAGAATAAAGCTATATACCACATTGGTAATTCAGCTATTTGTATCATTACAACAGTATTATAAATGGGAATAATTGATGCCCATCCTGGTTTTCCCGCTTTTCTAAATACTCTCCATTGAGTAACAATTATAAACACACTAATTGCCATACTAATTAACCACATAACTAACATCCCTACTCCTAATGCAGCTAATCCTGAACCTCCATCGTAACCGTAATCATATCCATAATCATAATAATCGTACATATAAACATCTCCTATTCTATATGTTTAGTATATCATATATTTTTTTTATATTCAAGAATTATAAACAAAAAAGTCAACTAAATGTCGACTTTCTGTAAACTACTATAGTATTCATATCTTTCCATAGCATCCATTTTTGTTTGTTCTAATAATTCTTTAAAATTATCGTTTACTTTATTAAGCATCGAATATCTAGTTTGTAAATTTAAGAACTCTTCAAATTTTTCAAAATCTACTTTCTTACTATCTAGAGTAAATCCATTTATTGGATGTCTTCTAAATGTAGGAAAATATCCACAATCTACAGCAAGTTTTTCCATACTTACACTATTACTCATACCACCTTTTATCCCGTGTGATATACAAGGACAGTAAGCAATTACTATAGATGGTCCTGGATAATCATTTGCTTCCTTTAAAGTTTTAATCACTTGCATCATATTAGCACCTAATGAGATTTGCGCTACATACGCATTTTTATATGACATTGCGATACGTGCTAAATCTTTTTTAGACGTTCTTTTACCACTTGTAGTGAAAGATGCAATAGATCCCATATTACTTGATTTACTTGATTGACCACCAGTATTAGAATAAACTTCAGTATCAAGCACTAATATATTTATATTATCGTTGCTTGCTAAGACATGGTCAATACCACTAAATCCTATATCGTATGCCCATCCATCTCCACCTATACACCAATAATTTCTAAATGGAATATATTCTTTTAAATCTTTTAATTCTTGTGGAATATCATCAGTTAAATTATCATAAACATTTTTAGTTATTTCATAATTATCATAATTTTCTAACCAAGATTTAAATAATTCACTATTAGAATTATCCATGCTTTTTTCCATTATATTTTTAATTCTATTTCTAATTAAATTATTGCTTAGAAGCATACCATATCCATATTCGGCGTTATCTTCAAATAAAGATGAAGCCCATGGAATACTATATGGAGTTGATGGAGCAGATCCACCATATATTGATGAACATCCAGTAGCATTAGCTATTACTAAATTATCGTCATAAAGTTGAGTTAATATTTTAATATAAGATGGTTCACCACATCCAGCGCATGCTCCACAATATTCAAATTTAGGTTTATTAAACTCTAATCCTTTTATTGTAGATTCATTATGTTTCTTCTTGTTTTTAATATTAGAATTTAAATATTCAAATATTTCTTGTTCTTTATTTTTTAACTCATCACTTAAAGAATTAAAAGTTAAAGCTTTCTCACCTTTCATTCCAGGACAAGTATTTATACAAAGTCCACAACCAGTACAATTTTTAATACTAATTCCAACAGTAAAATAATAACCTTCTAATCCCATAGCTTTTTTACATCTATTTTTTACTTCTTCTGGAGCATTATTATACTCTTCTTCATCAAGTAAATAAGGTCTAATTACTGAATGTGGACAAACAAATGCACATTGATTACACTCTATACAATTATTAGTTATATAATGAGGAACTATTTCACTTATATTTTTTTCTTCTAATTTAGTTGTTCCAGGTTTAAATATACCACTTGGCATAGAAAGAAATGCTGAAGTTGGTAAACTATTACCTTCTCTTTTAAACATTGCTTCATATAAATCCATATATCTATTTTCTACAGTATCTATATTATTATCTAATTTTATTTCTTTAATATTTGATTCTGTCGTATCTAAAGCAATTATATTAGCATTTACTATATCTTCACCTTTTTTGCTAAACTTATCTTTTATATAATTTACTAATTCTTCTTTAGCAAACTTATAATCAATCAAATCAGTTAAGTAAAGAATAGCACATTCCATAATCATACTAATTTTATTACCAAGACCTACTTTATTTGCTACATCATAAGCATTTAAAGTATATATCTTAGTATTATTTTTAATTAGTAAATTTTTTAATTTATTACTTAAACTATTTTTTAATTCTTCTTCACTTTTAGTAGTATTTATAAGCATTATAGAATTTTCACTTATTTTATTAAGTATTTCAAATTCATTAAAATAACTGTCTTTAGATACTACTACTATATCTGGATTTTCTATATAATAAGTACTTCTTATTTTATTATCACTTATTCTTAAATGAGAAGTAGTTACTCCACCACTTTTTTTAGAATCATATTGAAAATATCCTTGTACATACTTATCAGTATTATCCCCTACTAATTTAATTATAGATTTAGAAGCACTTACCATTCCATCAGAACCATATCCATATATAAGGATTTCTTTACTTGTTTTTATGTTGTAATCTTCTACACTCAAACTTAAATTAGTAACATCATCAACAATGCCAATAACAAAATTATTTTTAGGATTATCCAACATATCATAAACTGCTTTTATTTGAGCGGGTGTTGTATTCTTACTAGATAGACCATATCTACCACCTACTATATTTATATCTTTATCTTTTAGACTAGATACAATATCTAAATATAGTGGTTCACCATTAGAACCAAATTCTTTAGTTCTATCAAGTACAGCAATATTCTTAACTGTTAGTGGTAATACATCTAATAAGTATTTAACACTAAATGGTCTATATAAATGAACTTCTATTAAACCAATTTCTTCATTACTTGAATCTATATATTCTTTTATAGTTTCACATACAGAGCCCATAGCTACTATTACTTTTTTAGCGCTTTTACTTCCATAATAATTAAACGGTTTATAATTTGTTCCAGCCATATTATTTATTTTTTCCATATAATTATTTACAATATCAGGAACTTTATCATAGAATACATTTCTTACTTCTGTTGCTTGGAAATAAACATCATCATTTTGTGCTGTTCCTCTTGTATTAGGATTATTAGGATTAAGTGCTTTATTTCTAAACTTATTTAATGCATCATAATTTAATATTCTTTTATAATCATCACTCGATAACATTTCTATTTTATTTATTTCATGACTTGTTCTAAAACCATCAAAGAAGTGCATAAAAGGTAAACTAGCTTCTATAGCTGATAAATGAGCAACACCACTTAAATAAGCACTATCTTGTACTGAAGATGATGCAAGCATACAAAATCCTGTACTTCTAGCTGCGTATATATCTTGATGATCTCCTAATATAGAAAGTGCATGAGTTGATAAAGAACGAGCTGCAACATGCATAACGCATGGCAACATTTCTCCTGCCATTTTATACATATTTGGTATCATTAAAAGTAATCCTTGGCTAGCTGTAAAAGTAGTAGCAAGAACTCCATTTTGTAATGCGCCATGTATAAATCCAGCAGCACCTGCTTCACTTTGCATCTCTACTACTTTAACTTTATCATTAAATATATTAATTTTATTCTTACTACTCCATTCATCCATATGTTCTGCCATAGGACTTGAAGGTGTTATTGGATAAATACCTGCAAGTTCAGTAAACATATATGATGTTGTAGCACATGCTTCATTTCCATCCATAGTTTTTATTATTTTCATGAACATCACCTATTCTAATTATACTACACTTTTTAAAATAATAAAATAAAAAGACACATATATGTGTCTTATTTTAAACTTTTACTTTTGTCTAACTATTTCTTTTTTAGACATTACCCAATTATAATTATCATTTATTAATTTTGATTTACAGTATTTACAAATACCAGTAGAATTACCTTCTACAGTAGCGCCACATCTAGGACAATGATTTATATTAGTTGATTCTTCTTTTGTTCTTATAAATGTTAATTTATAAATATTATTTAATTTTCTATTTGGAGTTCCTCTTAAAATCATTCCTGTTTTATTGTTTTCTATATAATCTAAGAATTTAACATTTAAATAAACTTCTGCAATATACTTATCATTTTCTTCTTTTAAACTACTTAGACAAATTTCTATTAATTCAAAATCTTTCATAGTATTTTTATGATTTTTTAATTTTAAAGCATCTAACTGCATAACATAATTATTATAAAGTTCATCAGTTAATAATTCTTTTAATTTATCATAATCAAAATCCATCCATGCCATTTGAACATCATAGAATGTTTGATATGCTTTAAAATTAAATTCCTCTATATTGAAATTAGGTATTACTTCATTTGCTGTTTCCTGTTCTATTGGTTTAAACATTAATTTTAATTCTTGTTCTTTTCTTTGTCTTTGTTTTTTTAAACTTCTATTAGATAAAATAACTGTTAAAATTGGAAATCCAAATGAAGCAAATAAAATTATAAGGATTCCAATGGCT
Organism: Bacilli bacterium; assembly: GCA_045634565.1. GTDB lineage: Bacteria > Bacillota_I > Bacilli_A > RF39 > UBA660 > UMGS1613. Next base: position 673 of record JAZRAM010000018.1, on the reverse strand, counting down.
GTATTTACTTTACACTCTGTTGTATCGCATGAACTACCACTATAGCCACTTCCACCGGAATAATCATAATCATAATCGTAATCATAATCATTATCCCAACTAGATCCACCCCAATCTGAACCTGAATCCCAACTACCACCACTATCATAACTAGAATCCCAACCACTATCTGCTTTTATATTATCTATATATTTAAAAGATAAAAAAGTTATTGAAATAAGTAAAACAATGACCAAAGAAATTTTAACTATTTTTTTCATCATACCACCTATTATAATTGTACAAAAAAAAGATTGAAAAATCAATCTTAAAGTATTATACATAATACAAGGAAGATAACTCCAAGTATAGCAGTTGTATAAGTAACTACTAACTCTCCTCCTCTTTCTTTTCTATTTTTAAATAAATCACTATTTCCCCCAGTAATAATTGAAGAAGCACCTTCTGCTTTTCCACTTTGTAAAAGTACTATAGCAATTAATAATATTGATACTATTACTAATAATGTTGTCATTTTATGTCCTCCTAACAATATATAATTTATCATAAATCAAATTATAAATCAAGATTTATTTATTATATATACTGTTTTATTATCTAAATTTATAAGTTTTATTATTTTATTCATATCTTTAATATTTAAAGAATTTATTTTTTTATAATCATCCAATAT
>JAZRAM010000017.1:0-4284 GCA_045634565.1 Bacilli bacterium | reverse complement strand
AGCTAGATATATTCTAAATAAACATCTTCAAAATGGATTTATAACTGAAGAAGATATACTTAGGTTATTAAAGAAGAAAAGTGATTATGGTTTTAGATATAAAGATAAAGTTCAAACTTATAAAAAAAGTATACTAAGAGATATATTTAATTCACCATTTATATTATGTGATCAAGATAACTTAAGTTTAAATATAAAACAGTTATTACCTATAATTTTAAAATCTAGATATGATAAAGAAATAGATGAATTAAAATACGTGTTAGAAAATGGTTATATAAATAAAGAAGAATATATAGAAGAAGAAAAATTATTAAAATATAATTATTATGGCAGTTCTAATGATGGTAAAAGTATATTAAAAAATGGTCATGTAGATAATTTATTAGATAATAAAATAAAAGTAAGATAAGTATTTATTTTTGTTAAAAAGTGTGTTATAATTTATACGTTAAAGCAATGACGAAAGAGTAGTAGTAAGTCTAATTATTATTTAGAGAAAAAGTGGTTGGTGAAAACTTTTAATAAATCCTTACGAATTCACTTTCTAGTGTTATTAATAGTAAACGGGTAATGAGCGTTATATCATTTAAAGATAATATGTATTTAACTATTATGAAATAGGGTGGTACCGTGGTTAATTCACCCCTATGTTTATAATAGTTTTTTTGTTAGGAGGAATAAAATGCAAGAAAAAGTAGAAATGTTATGTAAAGAAATAGAAGAAAAAATAGGTAATATTATTAATTTAAAAGATTTAAATGATTTAAAAGTAGAATATATGGGTAAAAAAGGTATAATTACAGAATTGCAAAGTGGCATTAAAGATGCTGTAGATAAAAAAGAATATGGTATGCAAGTTAACACTGTTAGAAATTGTTTTAATGAAAATTATGAAAATAAGTTAAAACAATTACAAGAAGAAGAAATAAATAAAAAATTAGAAAGTGAAAGAATAGATGTAACTTTACCTTCAACTAAAATTACAGTAGGTGCCCCTAATATTTTAGAAAAAGTAATAGAAGAAGTAGAAGAAGTATTTATGTCTATGGGATATGATGTTGTTGATGGTCCTGAAATAGAAGAAGATAAATATAACTTTGAACTTTTAAATATACCAAAAGGACATCCTGCTAGGGATGCTCAAGATACTTTCTATATAGAAGATGAAAAGATTCTTTTACGTAGTCAAACTTCTCCAGTACAAGCTAGAACTATGTTAGCAGCAGGTGGAGATAAACCAGTTAGAATGATATGTCCAGGTAAGACATATAGAAGAGATGCAGATGATGCAACACATTCTCATCAATTTATGCAAATTGAAGGTTTATTGGTTGATAAAAATATTAGTTTATCTGATTTAAAAGGTACTTTTGATATAATTGCTAAGAAATTATTTGGTGAAGATATTGAAACAAGATTTAGACCTAGTTATTATCAATTTACAGAACCATCAGTAGAAACAGATATTACTTGTTTTGCATGTAAAGGTAAAGGTTGTCCCCTTTGTAAAAATACAGGATGGATAACAGTAAGTGGTGCTGGTATGGTACATCCAAATGTATTAAGAAACTGTGGATACGATCCAAGTGTTTGGACAGGTTTTGCTTTTGGATTTGGTGCTGAAAGACTAGCTATGCTTAAATATGGTATAAATGATATTAGAACATTCTATCAAACCGATTTAAGAGAATCTACTATTTTTGATAGAAAGGGAGATAATTAATGATAAGTTTAGAATGGGTAAAAGATTATATTGATATAGAAAATGAAGATTTAAAAGAACTTGCTGTGAAAATTACTAAAGCTGGTATCAATGTAGAAAAAGTTATTACTAATCATATAGATAACTTGGTAATAGGTGAAGTAATTGAATGTGTAGATCATCCAGATAGTGATCATTTACATGTATGCCAAGTTGATGTAGGTGAAGTTAAACAAATAGTTTGTGGAGCTCATAATGTTAGAAAAGGTATAAAAGTAATAGTTGCACTTCCAGGTTGTGTTCTTCCAGGAAATTTTGAAATTAAAGTAGGAAAAATTAGAGGTCAAGAATCTAATGGTATGATATGTGCTTTATTTGAACTTGGTATAGAAGAAAAAACAGAAGAGAATTATAATAAAGGTATAGCTGAAATTACTACTGATTTAACAAATGGGTCAGATGCCAATATTTATTTAGGAACTAACGATACTTTATATGAATTAGACATACATAAACATAGAAATAATGACTGTTATTATCACATAGGTTTTGCTTATGAAATAGCAAGTATTTTAAATAAAAAAGTAACACTTCCAGAACTTTCTTATAATGAAATAGAAGAAGATGTTAAAGATATAGTTAATTTAAAAGTAGAAACTCCTAATTGTCCATATTATAGTACTAAAATAGTAAGAAACGTTAGTATTGGAGAAAGTCCAGATTTTATTAAAAGAAGATTAATAGCTGCTGGAATGAGACCAATAAATAATGTAGTTGACATTTCAAATTATGTTATGCTTGAATTTGGACAACCATTACACTTCTTTGACTTAAAGAAATTAGGTAATAATATTTTAGTTAGACAAGCTAAAGATAAAGAGGAAATAAAAACTTTAGATGGTATTGATAGAGTATTAACTGAAAAAGATATAGTTATAACAGATGGTACTAAACCTGTTTGTATAGCTGGTGTTATGGGTGGAGAAAATACAGATGTAGATGATAACACTACTGATATTTTAATAGAAAGTGCTATATTTAATCCAATAAGTATTAGATATACTGCTAGTAATTTGAATTTAAGAAGTGAAGCTTCAATTAGATATGGTAAAGGATTAAATTATGAATATACAGATAATGCTTTAGATAGAGCTTGTCATTTATTAGAAAAATATGCTAATGCTACTGTATTAAGTGGTAAAGTTATTCATGATACTGTAGATAAACAAGAAAAAATTGTTAAATTTGAAACTAAAGAAATTAGTATTCTTTTAGGATTACAATTAACTGATGAAGATGTTAAGGTAGAACTAGAAAGATTAGACTTTAAATATGAATATAATAATGGATTATTTAGTGTAACTATTCCAAATAGAAGACTTGATATAGATCCTAATGTTAATGATATAGCTGAAGAAATAGGTAGACTTTATGGATATCACAATTTAGTAAGTTCACTTCCTACAGTAAAAACTAGACGTGGTGTTTATGTAGGTGATGTAAGACTTAGAAAAGAAATATCAAAAAGATTAAGAACGCTAGGGCTTAATGAAGTGAAAACATATACTTTAACAAGTCCAGATATGGCTAAAACATTTAAGTATGATAATAAAGAACAAATAGTACTTCCTAATCCGATGAGTGTAGATAAATCTGTTATAAGAATATCTATATTACCATCTTTAATTAATGTATATGAATATAATAAAGCTAGAAAAGTTAAAGATATATTACTTTATGAAATATCAAAAACATATGATAAAGAATATAATGAAGATAGTAAGGTTGCTATTTTAATGGCTGGTAATTATTTAACTAATAATTGGAATGGTAAAATTATTAAAAGTGATTTCTATATATTAAAAGGTATAATAGAAAATCTATTTGATTATTTAGGACTTAAAAATAGATATACAATAGAAAGTTCTATAATACCTGAAATTCATCCTGGTGTAAGTGCTAAAATACTTTTAGATAGAGAAGAAATAGGTATAATAGGTAGAGTTCATCCAAGTTATATAAAAGATGAAATATACGTGTGTGAAATATCTATGACTAAAATATATAATAAACAAGTAAAACCACTTAAATACAAAGAAACTTCAAAATACCCAACAATACAAAAAGATGTTGCTTTTGTAGTTAAAAAAGATATTACTAATAAAGAAATTGTTGACGTAATAAGAAAAAGTGGTGGAAGATTACTTTCTAATATTGAAGTGTTTGATGTATATACAGGAGATAAAATTAATAGTGATGAAGTATCAATTGCTTATAATTTAAAATTCGAAGATATGAACAAAACACTTACTGAAGAAGAAGTAATGACAGTATTTAATAAGATTATAAGTGATGTAGAAAACAAATTAAATGCTAAAGTAAGAAATGGGGAATAAAATTTATTCTCTTTTTTCAACAAAATTTTTAATCTTTGTATTTTATAATTAAATAGGTGAGAAGTATGTACTATTTATTTATAATAAAAGATAATTATTTTAAAAACAATAAAGAATATTTATTTGATATACTCTATAAATTAAAGACTATGCATAAAGAAAATTATAGTTATGGAATAAGTT
>JAZRAM010000016.1:0-7353 GCA_045634565.1 Bacilli bacterium | reverse complement strand
TGTAGGACTCGAACCTACGACCTAACGGTTAACAGCCGTGCGCTCTACCGACTGAGCTAATTGAGCATCAATAAATAGTAATTCGTCTCATTGTTTGGGACGAATTATCTCCGCGGTGCCACCCAACTTGTCAAAAAAATGACCACTTTACCGATTCTATCAAATCGTGTAATTTTTAACGGGTTACAACCGATTAACTTTACTTTGTTCAAGTTAATAGTTCATGAGTGTTATTCATAATATACTTAATGTTAGTTCACACCATACCTAACTCTCTTTGATCAGTTTATATTATTACTTCTCTCAATCAACACATTTAATCTATTAAGCCACAAAAAAAGCTTATGTATTAATTATAGATTAGTTTTTATGTTTTGTCAATAGAAATTTACTACTTTTTTATTATATGCGAAAACGAAAAATAATATAATCATTTTATTATATTTTTTAATTTATTTAATAATGATTCTATTACTATACTATCCTCTAACTTGTTTATTGAGAATGTTTTACTACCTATATGGTTTATTGAAGTACCCAAATGATATATAATACTTTTATCTATTATAAAATATCTATCATGAAAGCTATCATCATAAATTATATTTAAATTATTATATTGTTTATTATATTTTTCTATATCCATTTTACTTAACAAAGTTTTTGTTTTTGTTATAAGAATAACCTTTACAATTAGTTTACTTATCATATCAAGTATAACTTTATCGGCATAACTATCTACTATTATCAATTCATTGTTAGCTATATTCATTAAATCTATTATTTTAGAATATGAATCATATATTTGCCCATCAAAAAATATTTGATTTTTACTCAGCTCTAATTTATCAAATGTTTCTTGTAATAATTTTATATCCTTTTCATGTCTTAAAACCATTTCATTTATAAATATTTGTTCTATTATATTCTCTTTTATATATTTTCTCATATAAACAAAAGCATCCATAATAGCAACACTAACATCTTCTGCAACACTTGTTCTTAAAACAGTAGCAAGCATGGCTACTCCCTGCTCAGTAAATACATAAGGTAAATACTTTGTAAATTGACCTTGTTCTAATTCTAAGGTCCCAATTTGGGACCTTAGAATATTATTATATTCTTCTTTTGTTAATTGAAACATAAATCTCTCTGGGAATCGATTTATATGTCTTTTTACTGCTTGGTTTATTGTTTTAGCGCCATTCTTACATTGATAAAGTTTAGCTAAATCACTATCTAGCATAACTTGTTTACCTCTAATATTATAAATCATATCTTCTATTTTTAATTTATCTTTAACTATTAAATTATTCATAAATAACCTCCTACTATTATTATTCTACAAAACTTTCCAATTTCCTTTTTTTATTTGAAGATTTATTAAATATTTGATTTATTTATATATTTAAGTTATAATTTTTCTAGGTGATTTTATGTATTCTATAAAAGAATCAATAGAAAATACTATAATAATTAAAAAATCTAAATTTATAACTAAGTTAATAAAAGTTAATAGTATTGATGAGGTAAACAAATATTTAGAAGAAATAAAAAAAGAGTTTAAAGACTCTACCCATATTTGTTATGCATATATTGTTAATGGTCAAGAAAAATGTGTAGATGATGGAGAACCTAGTGGTACTGCTGGACTACCTATTCTAAATATATTAAAGAAAAATAATTTAACCAATGTACTTGCTATAGTTATCAGATATTTTGGTGGAATTAAATTGGGTGCTGGCGGTCTTGTTAGAGCCTATTCTAATTCAGTAAATGATACTTTAAAATTAACTGAAATTATAGAACTTGAAGAAGGTTACTTAGTAGAATTAGAGTTTAGCTATGATCAAGTTAAATTGGTAGATTATATACTAAATGATAAAACTATTATTAGCAAAGAATATAACGATAATATAGTTTATAGTTTCTATTTAAATAAAGATGAACTTAACTTTATTCCAAAATTAGAAAAAGTAGCAATTCATGTATCAGTAAAAGATAAAGTCTTAATCGAAAAAGATTAAGACTTTTTTATTAACAAAAAAGCAAGGAAATTATCCTTGCATTTGTTTAGCAACTTCGTCAGCAAAATTTTCTTCTCTTTTTTGCATTCCTTCACCAACTTCGAAACGAACCATAGTAGTTATTGTACCACCATTATTTTTAACGAAATCTGCAACTGTTTCTTTGTTTTCTGCTTTTACGAAAATTTGGTTTTCTAAACATACTTCTTCATAGTATTTTCTAACTTTACCAACTAAGATATTTTCGATTCTATCAGCAGGTTTACCTTCATTTAATAATTGTTCTCTCATAATATCTTTTTCTTTTTCAAGAACATCAGTTGGAACTTCTTCAGCTTTTACATATGCAGGTTTCATAGCAGCAGCATGCATAGCTACATCTTTAGCTACTTCGCTTGAAGCATTATCAACTACAGTTAAAACTGCAATTTTTCCACCCATATGGATATAATCACCAAATGATTCACTATCTTTTTTAGATATAACTTCTACTCTTCTGAAACTTAATTTTTCTCCAATAGTAGCAGTTCTAGCAACTATTAAATCTTCTACAGTACCTTCACTAGTTTCTAATTTCATAGCTTCTTCTAGTGTTGTGGCATCACTATTCATAATAGTTTCAAGTATTTCACTAACCATTCCAGTGAATTTTTCATTTTTAGCAACAAAATCTGTTTCAGCATTAACTTCAATAATAACAGCTTTGTTGTCTCTAGTTAAGATAGCAGCCATACCTTCTGCAGCTATTCTATCAGCTTTTTTAGCAGCTTTAGAAATACCTTTTTCTCTTAACCAATCGATTGAAGCATTAATATCTCCATTGTTAGCTTCTAGTGCTTTTTTACAATCTAACATTCCAGCACCAGTTTTTTCTCTTAATTCTTTTACTTGACTTGCAGTAATCATATTATTTCCTCCTTATTTATTAATAAAAGATGATTATACAATCATCTTTTTAGTTCATTAATTTAAAGCTTCTAATAATTCAGCTTTTTTCATTGTAGAATAACCTTTAATTTCTTTTGCTTTAGCAAGTTCTCTTAATTCAGCAACTGTTTTTCCAGTTAAATCTTCTTTAACTGCGGCTTTTTTTTCTACAGTTTTTTCTTCTTTAACTTCTACTTTAGCAACTTTTTCTTCTTTTTTAGCTTCTTCTACTTTTACTTCTTTTTCAAAACTTTTTGATGATCTTTTGTTATCAAATGATTTTTTCTTTCTATCGAATTGTCTATCATTAGTTCTTCTATCTTCTTTTCTCTTAACTGATTCAACAGCTTTTTTCATAATGTCTGTTCCATTTTCTTCAGTTTTTCCACTTACGTAATCAGTAATTTTTCCACCATTAGCTTCAAGTATTGCATTGTTCATAACACCTATAATTAATTTAACAGCACGAATTGCATCGTCGTTAGCAGGTATTACATAATCTACCATATCTGGATCACAGTTTGTATCAACTATACCAAATACAGGTATATTTAATTTTCTAGCTTCACGAATAGCTATTTCTTCTTTAGAAGGATCTACGATAAACATAGCTTGTGGTAATTTATCCATAGCACGGATACCACATAATAATTTATCTAATTTAGCATATTCTTTTCTTAATCCAATAACTTCTTTTTTAGGAAGTAAATCGAATGTTCCATCTGCTTCCATTTTTTCTATTTGTTCTAATCTTTTTACTCTATTTCTAATAGTTTTAAAGTTTGTAAGTGTTCCACCTAACCATCTTTCAGTTACATAGTAAGATTCGCTTTTGATAGCTTCTTCTTTAGTAGCTTCTTGAGCTTGTTTTCTAGTTCCTACAAAAATTGTTTTACCACCATTTTTAGCTATTTCAGCTAAAGCAGCGTAAGCTTCTTCTATTTTTTTTGCAGTTTTTTGTAAATCGATAATATAAATTTCATCTCTTGAAGTAAAAATGTATTCTTTCATTTTTGGATTCCATCTTTTAGTTTGATGACCAAAATGAACACCAGCTTCTAATAAATTGTTCATAGACACAACTGTCATATTAATTCCTCCCTTTCGTTATATCTTCCATCCATATCAACTTCATACATCACCAATTTGGCACTAGACATATAAATCCATGAATGTGTTTAATTAAAAAAGCCATATATATTATAACACATTATATGACTTTTGCAACATTTTTTTGATAGTTTTATCTAACTCTTCTTATAGTTACTATTGGCATCATATCTATTCTATCTATTCTAATGCCTGTTTCAGGCGTTGAAGAATGTACTATTTTTCCATCTCCAATATAAATAGCCGAATGTGAAGCAATTCCATTGTATCCATAAGATACCATGTCCCCTACTTCAATTTCTTCTATTGATACACCTGTTCCTACTTTAGCTTGAACATCAGTAGTTCTTGGAAGTTTTATACCAAAAACAGCAAAAACAGTCTGAACAAATCCAGAACAGTCTGCACCATTGGTTAAACTTGTACCACCTGATACATAAGGATTACCAACAAACTGTTTAGCAAAATTAACTATTTTAGTCTTGTAAGCTATTCTTTCTTGTTTTGCTTTTTCAAGTCTATAGTTATCCATTTCTAATTTTGCTTGTTCTTGTTTATATTCTTCAAATTCTTTATTATTAGGATCAGTCTTATATAAGTCAATTATATTTTCAACTGTTCCAACTTCTTTTTCTTCTTTTATTTCGTATATTTCGATTTCAATGTTTTTATCAAGTATTGTTATTGCATTTACAACTTGAAATCCGTTTGAGTTTGATAATGTAAGCAATAACACAATCGAGAAAATAAATATTCTCTTTAATCTGTCTTTCACAATAATTCTCCTATACTAAAATTTTCCTGTCCTATTTTTTAGGGCACATTGTCGATTATAGCAAATATAAAAGGCAATGTCAAATTGATTTTTATTTTATTTTTATTATTGACTAAAATTTTAAAATTATTTATCAAAAAAACGAGGTGAAACTCGTTTATTTTCTTATATTTTTAAGTACTTTACCAATATCTTCCACTTTTTCTATTTCTTTATCTGCAATATTATAAGCTTTCATACAAAGGTCATTAAATAACTCTTCAAATCCTATATTTCCTGATGTACATTTATCTAATAATTTAGTAAATTCGACATCAGTATATGCTAAAGAAGCTAAACCAGTAGTATTTATGAATATTGTAACTAACATCTTATTTAATCTTAATCTATTTAACTCATCTATTTCACTTAAACTTTTATTTTGTTCAAACGGATAATTATCTATATCAATCATTTTAAAACCTTCATCATACATAACATTAGAAATAAAAGTATCATAAATAACATATTTTAAATCAGTTAATTTCTTTGTATCTTCAAATAATTTTACTGTATTTGAAGCAAATTCACTCACTGATATACCTAACTTAGTTTTTCTTTGTAAATCTTTACCTTTACAATATTTCATTAAATATCCTTTAAAATTATCTTTAACATATAAAAGTTTTATAGGAGATATATAAGAATCAATATTTATATTTAATTTTTGTTCATAGTTTTCTAGATACTCTATATTTAATCCATTAAATACTTTTAATGCATAAAAGTCTTTATCTAATCTAAATTTGTATACATCACCTTGTGAACCATATCCTAAACTTGGTAACATTGAAAATAATTTATTATCTTCAAAGATTATCTTTTTACCCTCTATATTATACATATTATCCCCCTTTGATGTCGACTATTTTATTATATAATAGTGATTTTGTCAAATTAAAAGAGCCATTAAGCTCTTATTTTTAAATAATTGGTGACCCGTATGGGATTCGGACCCATGTATGTAGCCTTGAGAGGGCTATGTGTTAAACCACTTCACCAACGGGCCATTAACATTTTTTCTTTCTAAAAGATATTTTTATTTTATCACTAACTAAGTTTTTTTTCAATAGTCTATTAAATTTTAATAACTACATTTTATAATGTTAATTATATTATTTATGGTGAATTATTGACTATTTAATATTTTTAAGATAAAATATGAGTCATATTTTTGAGGGGGAAAATTTTGTGAACAAGTTGCGTATTCAAAACTTAGCTTTAATTGTTACTGAAAAGTGTAATTTAAATTGTGCTCATTGTTTGCGTGGTGGGTGCTCTGATAAAGTAATGCGAGAAGAAGTTATTAAAGCTACCTTAGACCAATTTGAATTTATAGCCAATTTAACTATATGCGGTGGTGAACCTACACTAGCTCTTGATAGAATTGAAAAGATTTTTAATTATATTGCTGAAAATAAAATTTTTGTTGGTAATGTATCTTTCACTATTAACGGAACCATTTATAGCAGTGAGTTTTTAAGATTACTTGATTATGTAGAACCATATCTAGAATTTGATAAATCATCATCTTCGGCTATTTTTGCTATTTCATATGACAAATTTCATTATGATGAAGTATGTAGATTGAATATGAAAGAACAATGGATAGAAAATATACAAAAATATCAAGAAAGTAAGCACTTTTGTGCTTTACGTGAAATACATAACAAATTGTTTCGTGAAGGAAATGCAGCTAACTTAGATCCTAATATAACAGTACCTTTAAGACCAATGCCAATATTTATGTCTTATTATAAAAAAGGACTATTTAATATACCTAAATTTGATAGAGACAATGGAAAATGCTTTATAGGTCCAATTATTACTGTGAATGTTGATGGAATTGTTACTGAATGTGATGCATCTTTAGAACATCAAAGAACAATATATAATTATGGAAATATATTCGATGATTCTATTGAAAATATTTGTTTAAATAATAACCCAATATTTGAGAAACCTAATAAGATGCACAAAACACTAAATAAAACTATGAATAGATATTGGTCTTATAATAAATAAAGATATTTAAATATACAAAAACACATTTATTTTTAAAACAAATGTGTTTTTTATATATTACTATATTTTTGAATATCTTTCTTTTATTCTATCGATACCCATTAAACTCATTATTTCAAACAAGTCAGGAGTCATTGACTTACTTGTTAAAGCAACTCTAAGTACTGTTGATACATCAGCTACATTTCCTTTAAACAATTCAGGATTTTTCTTATATTCCTTCATATTAGAAGCATATCCTAATTCATCACACATAAGTTTAATGTTATTGAACCAAGTTTCTTTATCATCTAAACTAATATATTTATTTATATAAGTTTCTAAAATAGTTTTTATTTCTTCTTTATCAGTTATATTTTTCCATTCATATTCTTTGTCTTTACTATAGAATATATCATCATACATATACCATATTAAATTTTCTATATCAGAGTATTTAGCAATATCTTT
>JAZRAM010000015.1:0-10680 GCA_045634565.1 Bacilli bacterium | reverse complement strand
CACATTCTATTTTTTTATCTTTATAGTAATAAATATTTTTTACTACTTTTCTTTTGTTATCTAATTCATTATATATTCTAATTGGATATATATTTTTATCAGTTTTTATTTCAATATAATAGTTATCCTTATTTACTATTTCTTTTATCTTTATCTTATTTCCATCTATATTCAATTTATAGTTGATACTATTGAATGTTAAAATTCTTCTACAAATTAAAACTAATATAACTACTATTAAAATCAAAATACATACTTTAGTCTTCCTTTTCATAATACACCATACAACAAAAGATAGAAATTATCTATCTTCCCCTTTTGTATATTTTTGTTTTTCAGACATCATATATTCTGTTATTTCTGTTTCAATATCATCCATAGCACTTTTAGAAATATTAGATAACATAACAGTTTCTTTAACTGTATCTATATATAATTTTCCCCAAATTATACCTGATGAAACAGTTAAATCATTAAACATATCTGGAGTAATAGCTAAATATGTATATCCCCATAAAATTCTCTTTTGAGCAAGTAGTATTCTTTTATTAGTTAATACAACTATAAATGTAGAGAAAAAATCTATAGACGAAATTCCTTTTTGTGCTGGGAAAGCAAATCTAACTTCTTCTCCTGGATTTAAATATTTTTCTACTACTTTAGCATGTTTTTTTAATCTCCATGCAATTGTAGCAGGATATTTAGCTTTAAATTCTTTTATTTTCTCATATACCATATGTATCACCTCTTATTTTATTATACTATATTTTATATTTACAATTCCCTTTTATATGAATAATCTTTTTATTATGAAATTAATCCAGCTTTTTTAAATTCTCTTACTAATTGAGAATTTGTTCTTTGTCCAGATATATAATCTTTTACTTTTCCGTTTTCTATTATTAAAGTTAATGGAGTACCAAACGAACCATCTTCAACAAAATCTGGATCGTTATATTCGATTTCTTGTAAACTTTTTGAAAAATTATTATATTCTTCTTCTGACATTTCAGTTAAATTTAAGTAATTGATTGTTAAATCATATTCTCCAGCCACTTTATTTAATGCAGGTTTAATAGCTATACAATGGCTACAAGTTGTTTGACCTATTACAACTATATGAGTTCCTTTTTCTTCTACTATATCTTCATATTCTTCATAATCTACAAAAGTCAAATTATTCTCTTTTGAATATACAGCATCTTCTGGTAATAATTCATTACTAGCAAAGAATTCTACATAATGTCTTCCTTCTGTATATCCTTCTGCAACATCTATAACTTTTCCGTTTTGAACTATTACAGTTGTTGGTGTTTTTCCTTCAATATCTAGTTTTTCTATTATTTCTTCTCTTTGTTTTAAACCTAAAGTTGCAGCATCTATTTCAAAATATTCCATATCATAATCTTCAGCTATTGTTTCTAATATTGGTTTTTGAAGTTCACAATATCCACAAGAACTACTTGCAAAAAATATTACTTTTCTTTCTTTTGAATTAAATTGTTTATTAAATTCTTTCATTACTTCATTGGTTTCTTCGCTAGTTATAATTCCCTTTTCTTTTAACGCATCTACTACTAAGAATCCTATAAGTGCTAAACATATAACAGATAAAACTACTGTTAAAATTATTGTTTTTTTCTTTTCTTTTGACATATATATACCTACTTTCTTTTTATCAATTTTTTAGAATTTATTTTTTCATTGTATGGCCATGTAATTAAAACATTATCCATAAAATCATTAATATTAAATATTATATCTTTTTTATTTAAAATTCTTAAAGGTTTGACTAGAGCATATGCAACCCCTAAATCAAATACGCTACCTGTACTTGACTTATCATAATAAATATCTACTTCTTCTGATGAAGCAAGTGCTTCAGCATTTTGTCTACATATCGCATATCCACCAAATATATCTTTTTGTCTTGTATGAAGATGTGGTGCGTGTATTGTATATCCTGTATTATATTTTTCTTGAACAAATTTTTCTATCCATATCTTTTGTTCTTCAGTTGCATTTCTTACAGGACAAATTAGAAATATCTTGTTTTCTATAGGATTATTTTCTATTTTTGTAACTCTAACTCCTAATCTTTTGATATTTTCTACTCTTTCTTCCATAACACTTTCTACATTAGAATAATATTCATTAGGAAAATTATCGTCGCTTATTTTACTCCACACATATGGCATCATAGAAAATGATTTATTTGTTTCTGTTAAATTAAGTTCTTTTTGATTTATTAGTTTAATTTTTATCCCTTTAGCAAAAAGCATACCTAATATAAATAAACATTTTTTATCAGTCGGAAGCAATAAAACTTCCGCTTCCTTTGAATAATTGATTTTTTCTAATTCTTCACTAATGTTTAATGAATCATAATTCAAATATCTTAAAACCATAAAACCACCTTATTTTATTTACCACAACATTGTTTGTATTTCTTTCCTGATCCACATGGACAAGGTTGATTTCTACCTATTTTTTGTACTTTCTTAGGGCCTTTTGAAACTTTATCTTTACCATCATTAGCAACTCCTTCAGCTACTTTTTTTCTTTCGCTATTTTGTCTTACTTCTGCTTTTAAAAGATAAGTTGTTGCTTGAGCATCTATTTTTGAAAGTAATTCATCAAATAGTGCATAACCTTCTGTTTTATATTCTCTTAATGGATTATTTTGAGCATAACTTCTTAAGTGAATACCTTCTCTTAAGTGAGACATTGTGTTGATGTGTTCCATCCAATGAGTATCTATAACTCTTAAAGTAATTGCTTTTTCAAACTCATCGGTTACTTCTTTTGGAACTTTCTTAATCTTTTCTTCATATTCAAAAATTAATTTTTCACTTAAGTAATCAATTATTTCATCTGAATTTTTATATTCTATTTCATCAAATATAACTTTATTTCTTAATAAATCATTTACTGTTTCTAATATTTCTGATTTATCATTTCTATTTAAGTTATCATTTTCATCAAAATGTGAATAAACTACATCTTCTACATAATTTTTAAATGTATCTAAAATCACTGGATGTATTGATTCTGTATCTAATATTTGATTTCTCTTTTCATAGATAATACCTCTTTGTTCATTAATAACATCATCATATTCAAGTAAGGTTTTTCTTAAATCAAAGTTATTTCCTTCTACTCTTTTTTGAGCAGATTCAATAGAATTAGATAACATATTATTTCTTATAGAAACGTCTTCACTAAACCCTACTCTTTGAAGCATAAGTTTAGCTCTATCAGTACCAAATCTTACCATTAAATCATCTTCAAATGATACACAGAATTGACTTGCTCCTGGATCTCCTTGACGTCCTGAACGACCTCTTAATTGGTTATCAATACGTCTAGATTCGTGTCTTTCAGTACCTATTACAAATAAGCCGCCTAAAGCTTTTACTTCGTCTGTTAACTTAATGTCAGTTCCACGACCAGCCATATTAGTCGCGATTGTTACAGCTCCTTTATCACCAGCGTGTGCAATTATTTCAGCTTCCCTTGCATGGTTTTTAGCATTTAATACTTCATGCGGTATTCTCATTTTCTTTAATTTTTCACTTATAAGTTCACTTGTTTCAACAGCAATTGTACCCACTAATACTGGTTGACCTGTAGCATGACGTTCTTTTATCTCATTTACTATTGCTTTGTATTTTCCTTCTTTAGTAGCAAATAATAAATCTCCAAAGTCTTGACGCGCTACTGGTCTATTTGTTGGAATAGTTATGACATACATATTATATATATCTCTAAACTCTTCTTCTTCAGTTTTAGCAGTACCTGTCATTCCTGCAAGTTTTTTATACATTCTAAATAAGTTTTGGAATGTGATGGTAGCTAAAGTTTTTGTTTCTTCATTGATTGTTACTCCTTCTTTGGCTTCTATTGCTTGGTGTAATCCTTCTGAATAAGCTCTACCTTGCATAAGTCTTCCCGTAAAAGTATCTACTATTACTATTTTTCCATCTTGTACTACATAATCAACATCTAATTTCATCGCATAATTAGCTTTTAGTGCTTGATTGATAAAGTGTACTAAGTTTGTATGATTTATATCATATAAGTTATCTACACCAAAGGTTTTCTCTGCTTTAGCAATACCTGTTTGGTCTAGTGATACTGCTTTAGTTTTTTCATCATATATATATCCTTCATTTTCTTTTAAACTTTTAGCAAATCTATCAGTTTGAATATAAAGGTTAGCTGACTTCATAAATCCACCAGATATAATTAATGGAGTTCTTGCTTCATCTATCAGTACTGAGTCTACTTCATCTATGATAGCAAAATTATATGGTCTAGCAACTCTATCACTAGCTTTAACTACCATGTTATCTCTTAGATAGTCAAATCCTATTTCGTTGTTTGTAGAGTATAAGATATCACAATTATAAGCTTCTCTTTTTTCTTTAGTAGTTAATTCTCTATAGTTTACTCCTACTGTCAGACCTAGGAATCTATATATTTCTCCCATCCATTCAGCATCACGTCCAGCAAGATATTCATTAACTGTTATAATATGTACACCTTCTCCTGTTAAAGCATTTAAATATGCCGGAAGTGTAGAAGTTAATGTTTTACCCTCACCAGTTCTCATTTCTGAGATATTTCCATAATGAATAGCAAGACCACCTAATATTTGTACATAATAAGGTTTCTCACCTATTACACGAAATGCAGCTTCTCTTGCAGTAGCAAACGCTTCTACTTTGATATCTTCTAATGTTTCTCCATTAGCAAGTCTATCCTGAAACTCTTTAGTTTTAGCTTTTAACTTTTTATCTGATAATTTTGAGTATTCTTCATCTAGAGCAATTACTTCATCAGCTATTTTCTTAAATCTTTCTAATTCTTTATATTCGTGATTAAATAATTTTTTAAATAGTTTCATTGTCGATTCTCCTTTATGTCTATATATCTATTTTATCAAAAAATTAAATAAAATCATAGTGAAATTGAAAAAAATAGGCTTTTAAACCTATTTTAATTCTAATATACCGTAGTCACCATCTTTTCTTTTATATAGGATGTTAACATCTTGTGTTTCCATATTTCTAAAAGCGAAGAATTCGTGACCTAAAAGTTCCATTTGAAGGATAGCTTCTTCTTCACTCATAGGCTTGTCTTCTATAACTTTTCTTTTAACGATTACATTATCGTTTTCTTCTTTTTCTTCAAAGTCTAAAACAAAATCCATTGTTAATTCTTTGCTTACCCTTTTATTCATTCTTGTTTTATTTTTTCTTATTTGTCTTTCTATTTTATCCGATACTTTATCAATAGCTGCATATAAATCTTTATGAGATTCTTCACCTCTTAATATAAATTTATTAGCATTTATTGTTGCTTCTACTACTTGATCATTTCCTCTTAATTTGATAAGAACTGTACTAGTTATATCATCAGGATTTTCAAAATACTTATCTAACCTCCCAATCTTTTCTTCGATGTAACTTTTAATAGCTGGTGTTACATCTAATTTTTTTCCATGAATATTAAATTTCATACCATCAATCCTTTCTATTTATATTATATCATACCTAAATTAAAAATTAAACAAAAAAACTACTAAACAAGAGCAGTTTTTATTTCGATTACATTTTTTGCTTGCAATCCTTTATCAGTTCTTACTAAGTCAAATTTAACATATTGACCTTCAACTAACGTTTTATAACCTTCAGAAAGAATGGCTGAATAATGAACAAATATATCTTCTTGTTCATTGTATTCAATAAATCCAAATCCTTTTTCATTATTGAACCACTTAACTTTTCCTGTGATCACAATTACATCTCCCTTCTAGTTCTTCTCGACTATTTAAGTATAACATATAAAAAATTAAAATCGAGAAACTTTCGTTCTACAAAATTCGACAAATTTCGCGAGTTGTTTATAGATCTATTTTGTCTATTTTTTTAGTGAGAAAGCATCTTCATTTTATCATAGTAATAATATCAATTAAATATAAAATGTTTGAAGTCACTACATATATGTTTGAAATTGCGAAATGTGCAAAATGTTTTAACACATTTTTTGTTATTAAACATCTAATCTTTAATTTTAGAAAATAAAGTTTAAATATATTAAATAAAAGATTATAATTAACTTAAATAGTAAAGGAAGTAGGTAGTATGAAAAAATTTATTATTAATAAATGTATGAACTATATAAAAAATAATACAGATTATGATAAAACAAAACTTGCAGAAATAAAATATGGACTCGAAGGAATATATTTAACTTTTTCTAAAATAATAATTATCCTAATATTAGCTTTCATTCTAAATATTGAAAAAGAAATGATCATTTATATGCTAATATATAATATTATTAGAATGCCTTCTTTCGGTTTACATGCTACTAAAAGTTGGATATGTTTATTATCTTCAACAATATTATTTATTGGTATACCCTATCTATGCATAGTTCTAACTATACCTAAGTTTTTAAAATTAATTATAGGTATAGTTGGAATTTGCTTAATGTTTAAAAATTCTCCAGCAGATACAAAAAAGAGACCAATAGTAAATAAAAAAAGAAGAAAAATATATAAATTTATTTCAACTTTATTAGCGATTATATTTGTTTTATTTAGCATTATAATAAAAGATAATTTTATTTCTAATTGTTTTATATTTGCTTTAGTAATGCAAAACTTTATGATATCTCCTATTGTATATAAAATATTTAAATTGCCTTATAATAACTATATTACTTTCTTAAAAGAACATCCAGAATTTCAAAAATAAAATAGTTTTAAACTTGTAAACAAGTTTAAATAAAGAAGGAAGGAGGTATGTTGAATGTTTGCAAATTTATTAGCACTATTAGGATTAGGAACTGCTAATGCTGGAAGTCAAGCTTGTTTTATAATAATGATTGATGAACCTGAATGTCCAGAAAGTTTAATAAAATAAAACAAAACCTAAGATTTTCTTAGGTTTTTTATTTATAACATTTTTATTTTTAAAATTTGGGTAAATATTTCTTTTGAAATCTTTTTTTCATTTTTTAATTTTTTGTTATTTTCTATTATTTTTTTAGTTAAATTTAATCCATATCCATGTCCTACTCCCTTTGTTGTATATCCTTTTTGCTCCAATTTTTCTAATTCAATTTCACCTTCATAATAATTAGAAATTGAAAAAACTAAATTTTCTGTGTCTAAGTACATTTCTATATTAATGTATTTTTCTTTAAAATTATCAACTGCTTCTATGGCATTATCAATATATACTCCAATTATTTGGCAAATATCAAGCATATCTGTGTCATCTAATTTATTTATTAAATCAACTGTTCTTATTTCTTTAGAAATGTTTAACTCATAATCTATTTTATTTTGCTTCATATATAAAACTTTAGAATATACTAAACCTCTAAGTCCGCCAGCGGGTATTATTGAAACTTCATACATTATTTTTTCATCATCTTTTAATTTGTTTTGAACTATTTCGTCAATATATTTAACAGTTTTTTTATTTTTGCCTGAAATCATATTTCTAATAGTAAGAAGCTGATTTTTATTTTCATGATTAGAGATTCTGTATTTATCCAAAATATCTTCATATTCTTTTAAACTATTTAATGTTGTATTATATTTATCATACATTTTTATGTACTCATTTTCTTTTTTTATTAGTATCAAAATTATACCTACTATAAAATATAAAGAAACATTGTTTATTATAACAAAGTAAACAGAATTATATTTGTAATATGTAATAGCCAAATAAATGTTTAGAATAAAACAAATCGGTAACATCCATAATAAGACAGTTTTTAAACTTAATTTATTTACAACACCTATTATTGAATTATAAATTTTTCGTATAAATTTTATTTTTACTAGCAATATACTGCCAATTCCAACAAATGTATTAGCA
Source organism: Bacilli bacterium (assembly GCA_045634565.1). GTDB lineage: Bacteria > Bacillota_I > Bacilli_A > RF39 > UBA660 > UMGS1613. Next base: position 2,776 of record JAZRAM010000015.1, on the reverse strand, counting down.
AAAAACACTACTATTGGAGAATACACTCCAGTTTCTACACCAAAGAGTGCAATTAAAATTATTGAATATATCAGTTCTGGTATTATATTAATTATTTGAGTGTAAAATGCTGTAACAATACTGACTTTTATATTTTCTTTAAAATTAAACTTTATAAAAATAGCTAAAGCAAAAGTTATTAAAGTATATTTTAACATTTTGTCCACATTATTATAATTAAATATTAATATAAAAGTTAAGATTAAAAGTGATAGATAGAATTTATAATTCCTTAAATTTATTTTCTTTTTTAATAATATTGCCCAAGAGACAAAACATCCTATCATTAAGAAAATGCCACTAATAATATAGAGAATTAGTTCCAACAAATTAAATCACTGCCTTTCTATACTTATCAGATAACAAATCTATAGTTTCTCCATTATCAAAAGTTATTATTCTATTACTTTTATCTACCATAACTTTTCTATCTGAATTTATATAACAAGCTCTATGCGTTTGTATAAACCTATCATCTAACATTTCTACTATTTCATATAAAGATTTATTTACTTTAAATTCAGTATAATCTGTTTTTATTATTGTCTTTCTTTCAAAACTATCTTTAGTTAAATATAATATATCATTTATATTAATTGTATAAAGTACATTTCTATCATTAAATCTTATTGTATTCTTTTTATTTAATAAATCTAATGCTTTTTCTAAAGAGTTATTTAATCTATTTTCAAAATCATCAAATTTATTTATGAATGATAAAAATAATAAATCATTCTTTAATACTACATTACCTAACTCTTCATGCGCAGTAAGAAATATTATAACGCTGTCTATATCTTTTCTTCTTATCTCCCTAGCAACATCTATTCCTGATCTTGATGGTGTCTCTATATCTAACAAAAAAATTTTAGAGGGTATTTTACTTGCTACTATTGAATCAAAACCTTTATTATAATCATCAAAAGTATAAATTTTATGTTCCTTCTTGTTTTTATCCATAAATTTCTTGCTTATTTTTTCTGCGTTAATTCTATCTTTTTCATTGTCATCACAGATTATGACATTTATCATTTAACCATCTCCTATCTACATAAAACGATACTGCTATTTTACAAATAAATAATACCATAAATTCCTTTGTTTTACAATGATTTGGACAGCCAGTGGACTATTAGTATATAAAAAAGAAGATGCTATTTAGCATCTTCCTCAACTAATTCTAAAATAACCATTAAAGCATCATCTCCACGACGTTCAGTTAATTTTAAGATTCTTGTATAACCACCGTTACGGTTAGCATAACGAGGAGCTAATTCATCAAAAACTTTTTTAACTGCTACTGTGTCATTGTGTAAGAAAGCTAATGCTTTTCTTCTTGCTACTAAAGAACCATCTTTACCATAAGAAATCATTTTATCAACGAATTTACGAACTTCTTTAGCTCTCGTTTCAGTTGTTTCAATTTTTTCTTTCATGATAACGTTCTTAGTTAAATTAGCAAGCATACTTCTTCTATGTTTATTTGTACGTCCTAATTTTCTATAAGGCATAATATTCCACCTAACTATTAATCGTCTTCGCGGAATCTAAGTCCCATATCTTTAACCTTTTCGATTACTTCTTTTAAAGACTTTTTACCTAAGTTACGAATTTTCATCATTTCAACTTCTGATTTAGCAGTTAAATCTCCTAAAGTATTAACTCCTGCTCTTTTCAAACAGTTGTAAGCTCTAACTGAGAAATCTAAATCATCTATTGATGTTTCTAATTTTTTAGTTTTATTATCTTCTTGTTTTGCATTCATTATTCCTGTAACATCAGCTATTTCACTTAAGTTAGTAACAATATTTAAGTGTTCAATCATAATTTTAGCAGCTAAAGCCATAGCTTCTTCTGGTTTAATTGAACCATTTGTAAATACTTCCATAATTAACTTATCATAACTAGCATCTTGTCCAACACGAGCATTATCTATTTCATAGCTAATTCTTTCGATTGGTGAATATAATGCATCAATTGGAATAAATCCGATTTTTTGATTTTCAATATATTTTTTATTTTCATTCGATGGTACATATCCACGACCATTAGCAACTATTAATTCCATATCAAGTTTTCCACCTTTAGCTACTGTAGCTATTACTTGATCTTTATTAATAATTTCAACATCTGCATTTTCTTCTATATCAGCTGCAGTAACAACACCTTCTTTATCAGCATATAATTTTAAAATTACTTCTTCTTTAGTATTGTTTTTTACAACGATATTTTTAAGATTTAATACGATTGTTGTAACATCTTCTACGATTCCTTCCATAGTTTGGAATTCATGCATAACTCCATCGATTTTTACAGCAACTATAGCACTTCCTGGCATACTAGATAACATAATTCTTCTAAGTGCATTACCAAGAGTAGTCCCGAAACCTCTTTCAAGTGGTTCTAATTCAAATTTACCGTAATTTTTATTTTCTACATATTCAGTTATTTTATATATTGGTTTTTCAAAATTTAACATATTCCATTCCCTCCTTCTTATCCACGTGGACGTTTTGGTGGACGACATCCATTGTGTGGTATAGGTGTAACATCAGATATAGATGTAATCTCTAAACCTGCTGTTTGTAATGAACGGATTGCTGTTTCTTTACCTGATCCTAAACCTTTAACAAAAACTTCAACTTTTCTCATTCCCATATCGTAAGCTGCTTTACCTGCTGCTTCAGCACTCATTCCAGCTGCGAATGGAGTTGATTTTTTACTTCCTTTGAAACCT
>JAZRAM010000014.1:0-3146 GCA_045634565.1 Bacilli bacterium | reverse complement strand
AGAAAAATTAGAACTTATAAATCCATTAGGTGTTTTAAAAAGAGGTTATTCATTAACTTATATTGATAATAAAGTCTTAAAAAATATTAAAGATGTTAAAGCTAATGATAATCTTATAATAAAATTACACGATGGAAAAATAAATACAACTGTAATAGATGTAAAGGAGAATTAATATGGCAAAAGAAAAAACTTTTGAAGAAAAATTAAAAGAATTAGAAACTATAGTTAATGAATTAGAATCAGGAGAAATTGATTTAGATTCATCTATAGAAAAATATACAAACGCTATGAAACTTGTTAAAGAATGTGATGAAAAATTAAAAAATGTTGAAGAACAAGTAAATAAAATAGTTACTGAAAACGGTTCTTTAGAAGAGTTTGAAGTAGAATAATAGTTATTAGGGTGGTTTTGTGACAAATAAAGAAATAGAAAAAATGCTTAATTTTTTAGATAATGAACAATTAGAAAAATTAAAAAAGTATTTATTATCGGAGAAAAAGAGAAATAATAATATTTTAAGGCAAAAAGCATTCGAAAAATATTTAACTACTAATATAATGGGACTAGATGATAAAACTATGCCGTTAATATGTAGTGATGTTAAGGATAATGTTCAAATATTCACTAACTTTGCTAGTATATATATAATAAATAAAAACTTTTTAAATATGTCATCAACTAATTTATCTTTTGAGAAAAATAAAGCAAGAAAAACATCACATAGATTTAAGTTAGCATCAAAAGAAGAAATCAATAAATATGTTAGTAAATTTGAAGAAAAATTAGGATTTAATGAATTTGATATATTGTCTATGGAATGTTGGTCTGTATTAGCAAGCACTCGATATGAAGTAGAATATTATGATAAAGGAAAAGAAAATAAAATAACTGAAATATTTAGAAAAGTTGAAATAGATACAGCTGATATTATATTAGATAATCCTAAATACACTATATATAACGATAAAATGCCTATTTTAAAAGCTGAAAGCGAAATTGGTAAAGCATATATAATTGGATGTAAAAAGTAATAATACCTTTTGGTATTTTTTCTTTACTTTTAAATAAATAATTGATATAATACTCAAACAAAAGGTGATTTTATGAATAATTTAAATAAAAAAAATATATTGGAACTAATTGATAAATACGGTATAGAAGAAATTGAAAAACTTATAGATTTAAAAAAAGAAATATTAAATTATATAAAAGATACTTAAAAAATTCAAGCAATAAATGTTGAACCAAAAAAAATAGTATATAATGAAGATAATAAACAAATATTTACAAATCAAAGAACATCTATATTTTGTTTAAATGAGAAAATATTAAACTTTAATAATTTAAAACTTAGTTCAGAATCATTTAGTAAACAAATAGAATTAGTTAAGGAAGATGAAATTAGTAAATATTTTGAAAAAGGTAAAATCTATTTGGGAGATTCTTATTATACTGATGTTTCGTTAGTTAATTCTAATGGTTTCGTTTATTATAAAATATTTACAGATCTAACAACCATTTCACTTAATGAATATAAACTAATAAAATTATTATTAAAAAACCCTAAAATGTACGCAGCTTGTAAAAGTTCTACTTTATATGTAGAAGGTGAAAATGGATATGCATATGTTCTAGGAGAAAAAAATGGTTGTCAAACTATATTTTAAATACCTTAATTTTGGTATTTTTTTCTTTTATAAAATATTTTTATTTTTTCATAATATAAATGGTAGTCTAAGAAGGAGTTGCTTTTATGTTTTTTAAAAAATTTAAAAATTTAACTCTAGCTTTATTTCTAACTATATATATTATTCCACAAACTATTTTAGCTTATTCAAACGAGATTATCGCAAGTGGAGAAACTGTTGGTATTAAACTTAATACAGATGGAATACTAATAGTAGGATCATATGAAATAAATGGCCATAATTCTTTAGTTGAAGCAGGTTTAAAAACTGGAGATATAATTAATCAAATAAACAATAAAGACGTCAATACTGTTGAGGAAATGGTCAATATAATAAGTAATTGTAATTGTGATAATTTAAAAATAGTATATGAAAGAGAAAATAAAACTAAAAAAACAACTCTAAATCTTTATGAAGATAAAGGTGTATTAAAAACAGGATTATATGTAAAAGATTCAATATCAGGTGTTGGAACTTTAACATTCATAGATCCTAATACTAAATATTTTGGAGTGTTAGGTCATGAGATTGCTGATACAACAACTGGAGAGATTATAGATATAGATTCTGGTACAATATTTGATTCTAAAATAACTGGAATAACACGTAGTAGTGAAGGAAATCCTGGCGAAAAGAATGCTTTACTTTATAGTGATAAAGTAGAAGGTGAAGTATATGAAAATACCAACAAAGGTATATTTGGTAAATATACTAGCAATTTTGACACATCTAAACTTTATAAAGTAGCTAGTATTGATGATATTAAGATGGGAGATGCCACAATCCTGACTGTGTTAGATGGTGTAGAAGTTGGAGAGTTTTCTATTAAAATAACATCTATAAATAAAACTAAGGATAAGCTAAAAAATATTCAGTTTGAAATAACCGATAAGACATTACTGGATAAAACTAATGGTATAGTTCAAGGTATGAGTGGAAGTCCGATTATTCAAGATGATTATATAGTTGGTGCAGTAACACACGTCGTAGTAAATGATCCACATAAAGGTTATGGAATACTTATAACAAATATGTTAGAAGAAGCGGAAAACTAGATTTATATCTAGTTTTTTTGTATAATATATATATGATGTTATGAAAAAGAAATTTAAAAAAATATATGTAGAAATAACTAATTCTTGTAATTTGAATTGTGATTTTTGTATAAAAAATAAAAGACATAATAAATTTATAAGTATTGAAGAGTTTGAAATATTATTAAAAAAAGTAAAAGACTATACAGATTATTTATATTTTCATGTATTAGGTGAGCCTTTACTTCATCCTAAAATAAATGAACTAATAGATATAGCTAGTAATGATTTTAAAATAAATATTACAACAAATGGTTATTTAATTGATAGAATTAAAGATAATAAAAATATAAGACAATTAAATATATCTCTTCATAGTTTTGATGATAAATACAAAGTAGAACTAATAGATTATTTAAA
>JAZRAM010000013.1:0-9037 GCA_045634565.1 Bacilli bacterium | reverse complement strand
ACCAAAGATAATAAATTACCATTTGAAGTAGAATATGATGGAGATGTAGAATGTACAAGTATAATAATATCAGATGATAGTAAAGTATCATTATTAGGATGTACAGTAAATGATTCAGAAAAACAATATAGTTATGGTATTAAAGAAAATACAACCGAAAAAGCATGTAAATTAAGTGATGAAGATTCAAACGGAAAATACTCAGTAGGGGATGTAGTGACATGTACATTTGAAGAATCAACAGAACAATTCTATGTAATAGAAGATGCAGATGAAGATACAACTGAAGGAATGTCTATGTTAGCAATGTATAATTTATATGTTGGAAACAAATGTTTTAATGGGCTAAATGAAGAAGGTGAAGAAGATCTTATTTGTACGCCATTGGAAAATCCAACAGGAATCCAAAGCCCATTAGCAAAAGGTCCTGAAGGAGAATATGATACATACTATGGAACAACAACATTTTCAAGCTTAGATCCATATGTAAAAAATTATGAAACATATCTAAAAGATAATGGAGTAGGAAGTGCAAGTGCAACATTGATAAGCTATGAACAATTAGAAGTTTTTGGATGTTCTTTTGATGACGAATCTTGCACTAATGCACCAGCATGGTTATATTCTACAGATTACTGGACTGGTTATACTGACGATAACTTAGTGTGGGTTTTGTTCACAGGTGGCTTCTCCTACGACGACCGTATTGTCGACAGCCCCTATGGTGTTCGCCCGGTTGTAACTATCTCAACATCTGAGATCTGAGCTACGGAGTGGCGATAAGGTGCTATTTTTGGAAAAAATAGGCACATAGGGTAGTCGAAATATGAAATATAGCGGCTACCTAAAAGCAATTTTTGGTATTATTTTAATAAATAATATGGGAAAAACAATTATAAAAGGTATTGATATTAAATACCTTTTTTTGATATACTTTTTATAGTAGGGTGTGGTTGAATGACAGATATGAATAAATCTATAATAGAAATGTTAAATGAAAATAGGAATATAAAAGATATTGCTCATAAGTTAAACATAACTGAAAAACAATTATATGTGAGATTAAAACAAATAATAAATTATGGGTATCAACTAGTACCTAGTTATTGTTATAACTCAGATATTTATTATAGAATAGAAAAAGGTGTATATAAACCTAAAGAAAATGAAGTTAGTATAAAATTACCTAGCTCTAATAAAGAATTTAGATGTATAGTTATATCTGATTTACATATAGGTAATATTGCTGCTGATATAGATTTATTAAAGATTGTTTATGAATATGCGGCTAAAAATGGAATAAATATAATATTTAATTGTGGAGACTCAGTAGAAGGAATTTATTCTAGTGATAAAAAGAATATAAATGACATATATAAACAATTAGAGTTTTTCTTAAAGAAATATCCTTATGATAAAAATATAAATAATTTTACATTATTAGGTAATCATGACTACCATTCTTTGCACTACGATGGCCTTGATATATCTAAAAGAATTAATAATGCTAGATATGATATTATACCTATTGGCTATGGTGAAAGTTTAGTAAAAATAAAAGATGATAGTTTACTTTTAAAACATGAATTAAGTGTGGTAGAAACTCCAGATTTAGTTAATAATCCAAGGCTTACAATATTAGGTCATGGTCATTTAATGAAGACTAAGGTATATGAAAATTTCTTTATAGGAGCTCCATCTTTAAGTTATGTATCACCAAATAAGAAAAAAGAGATATTACCTGGATTCATAGATATGACATTACATTTAGAAAAAGGTAGATTTGAATTTGTAGAAGCTCATCACATGATAATAACTCCAAAAGTATATGAAGCTAGTGTATCTAGGTGTAGATTAAAGAAAATGTATAATAATCATGATAAAGGAAAAAGGTAATTCCTTTTTTTTTGTTTAAGTGTTATAATATGCTTGGATTAGGGATGATACTATGAAAAAAAGAGCTATAGTAACTGGATGTGCGAAAGGTATTGGTAGAGAAATTGCTTTAGAACTCGCACGTGATGGATATGATATTATTGGTACATTTAATACTTCTACATATGAGATGTATACATTAAAAGAAAAGATAGAAGCTATAGGAGTTAATTTTTATTCTTATAAGGTAGATTTATTAGATGAAGATGAGATAAATGGTTTTTGTAATGGTATAAAAGATAAATTTGATAGTATAGATGTGTTAGTTAATAATGCTGCTTTATCTTTAGATAATACTTTTAAAGATAAAACAACAACTGAGTTTAGATGTGTATTACAAGTTAATTTAATTAGTCCATTTCTTATAATACAAAACTTATATGATATTATGAATGATGGAGTAATTATAAATATTTCATCTACTGATGGAATAAATACATATACAAGATTAAATATGGATTATTCTGCTAGTAAAGCAGGACTTATTAACTTAACAAAATCTTTAGCCTTGGAATTAGAAAATATAATAGTATATGCAATTTGTCCAAATTGGGTAAATACAGAAAGCATAAGAGAGATGAATAAAGATTATTTAAAAGAAGAAATGGAAAGAATTGGCCAAAAGCAACTAATTGATCCTAAAGATGTAGCTCATAAAGTAATTAAACTTATAGAAAGTGATTTGGAAAGTGGTAGTATTGTAGTTATGGAGGATAAATATGAATAATTTAATTGAAGCAGAAAAAATTATAAAACCTGAATTAAATAAAATAGATGATATAGTATTTTTAAATAGTAAAAAAGTATTAGAGGCTTTTCAAAAAAATAGTGTATCTGAATATCACTTCAATAGTACTACTGGTTATGGATATAATGATGTTGGTAGAGATGTTATAGAAAGGGTTTATAGTGATATTTTTAAAAGTGAAGATGCATTAGTTAGAAGTCAATTTATATCAGGGACTCATGCTCTAACTGTTTCTTTATTTGGAATACTTAGACCTGGTAATGTTATGTTAAGTATTAGTGGTACTCCTTATGATACATTACACGAAGTTATAGGTATTAAAGATAATAATAGTTCTTTAAAAAGTTTTGGTGTAAAATATGAAGAAATAGATTTAGTAAATGATGATTTTGATTATGAAAAAGTAATCGAAAGAGTAAAACTTAATGATGTTAAAATGATTTATATACAAAGATCTAAAGGATACTCTACAAGAAAAAGTATTAGTATAGATAAGTTAGAAGGAATAATAAAAGAAATTAGAAAAGTTAATAATAGGGCAATTATCATGGTAGATAATTGTTACTGTGAATTTGTAACTACTAAAGAACCTATAGAAGTAGGTGCGGATATATGTGCGGGATCTTTAATAAAGAATCTTGGTGGTGGTATTGCTCCTAATGGTGCTTATGTAGTAGGTAGAAGTGATTTAATAGAACTAATAGGAGAAAGATTAACTGCACCTGGTGAAGGTAAAGAAGTAGGCCCTAGTTTAAATATGAATAAACCAATATTACAAGGCTTATTTATGGCTCCTAGTGTAGTAGGGAGTGCTTTGAAAACTGCTATTTTAACAAGCTATGTATTAGAAAATTTAGGTTATAAAGTAGAACCTAAATATAATGAAGAAAGAGTAGATATAGTACAAAATATTATATTTGGAAATCCTGAAGATTTAAAAAGGTATACACAAGGTATTCAAATGGGTTCTCCAATAGATTCAAATGCTATACCAGAAGCATCAGATATGCCTGGATATGATGATAAAGTAATAATGGCAGCAGGTGCATTTACTCAAGGATCTTCAATTGAACTTTCTTGTGATGGACCGTTAAGAGAACCATATATTGCCTATCAACAGGGTGGTCTTACTTATGAATATGGTAAATTAGGTTTACTAAAAGCACTAGAAAGATTAGGTAAATAATGAAAAAGAAAAAGTTAGATATTTTATATGAAGATAAATTTGTAATAGTAGTAAATAAATCATCTAATTTATTAACGGTTGCTACAGATAAGGAAAAAGATAGGACACTTTATAGTTATGTTTATGATTATTTAAAACAAAAAAATAAGAATAATAAAGTATTTATAGTACACAGACTTGATAAAGATACAAGTGGCATAGTGATATTTGCTAAAGATGAAAAGACTAAGTTTTATTTACAAGATAATTGGGATAAATTTAAAAGAAATTATGTCGCTGTAGTAAATGGTAAAGTAGAAAAGAAAAAAGGTATACTAAAAAGTTATTTACAGGAAACTAAGACGCATTTAACTTATAGTGTTAACGATAAAAATGGTAAACTTGCGATAACTGAATATGAGAAAGTTTTTGAAAATAAAGAATATACTATGCTTAGCTTAAACTTAAAAACAGGAAGAAAAAATCAAATAAGAGTACAACTTGCTGATATGGGTAATCCAATTGTAGGAGATAAAAAATATGGGATAAAAAAAGATCCTATAAGAAGAATGGCTTTAGTTGCTAATACTTTAGAGTTTGTTCATCCAAAAACTAAAGAAAAAATTGTTATAGATATCGATATACCTAATAGTTTTATAAGTTTATTAAGTAAATAAGTGTAAAGTAATTATTATTTTATTGATAATTACTTTTTTTATATGTTATAATCTAGATAAGATAGGTGATTATATGAACTTTAAAATAATAGAAGATGGTAAGGAAATTGTATGTGATATAGTTTTAACTTTTAGAGATGACAATAATGATAGAAATTATATTATATATGCAGATGGAACTAAAGATGAAGATGGTGAATTAGAAATATATGCTTCTAGATATAAACAAGTAGATGATAGTTTTATATTAGAAGAAATAGTTAATGATTATGAATGGGATTTAATTGATAATATGTTAGAGTCTAAATATAAGGAAATAGGAGATTAATATGAGAAGGTTTGAATTATATGTAGGCAATAACGATAGATTGTTTTTAAGTGAGTTTAAAGACATAGAATCAGAATACGAAAGTAGAATATTTAGAGGTAGAGAAACTTTTGAAATAATAAGACGTTTAGCTTCCTCTAAATTAGTTGATTTTAGTGAGCTAAGAAGAGGTAAAGACTTAATATTAGAATATAAAAATTATATTATAAATGTTAGTAATTACGATGCTGTTTTTAGAAAAAATGGGGTAGGACCTTTATTAAAAAATATAAAAAGCTTTGAGGAAGAACCTGTTTTAAAAGAAAATAAAAACAAAAAGGTAAAGAGAAAAAATAAACATACTGGAAGAAAAGTGGTTGCTACAGGTTTAACTATTTTAATGTTATATGCGGTAGGAAATGATTTAATAAAAAAACAAGATGAAGTAATAGATTTAACTTATAATGATAGTTATTCAACTCAAGTTGAATTAAATGATGAATATGTAAGTCCATCATTTAATATCGAACAACCTGTAGAAGTAGCAAATATATCAGTTAAAGACGATATAACAAGTATAACTCTCAATTATCAAGATTGGTCAAAAGAATCGAAAGCAAAAATTGTTAAAGCTTACTATGGAGATATGATAAGTAAATATGCTAAAATATATGGTATAGACCCTAAACTTGCTATAGCAGTAGCAACTCAAGAAACTGATACAGGCATACATAGATCTACAATGGATTATGGTGGAGCAACTGGTCTTATGCAAATACAAAATGATGTATGGATAGGAAAATATGTAAGTGCTTATAACTTTGAAACTAAAAAGGTCGAATCAGTTAAAGTTACAAATAATAACATAGGACAAGTAGAATCTAATATAAAAATGGGCTGTATGATATTACAAAATGCCATGGAATATATGGATCACAATATTTTAGCTGGGATTCAGTGTTATAACATGGGATGTGGCAATGTAAATGATATATTAGATGCTTATTCTAAACATAGTGGAAAAAGTAGAAATGTTATATTAAAAGATGTTAATGACCTAGGATGGATGGATTTTAGAGAAATAATAAAAGTTGGAGAACCAAAATATGTAGAAAAAGTTTTCTCTTGGATGGGAGAAGATAATACTATAAAAAATGTAAAAAGAGATGGATCTTTAGTATCCATAAAAGTAAGTAATCAAATACAAAGCAAAAAGTATATTAATTAATAAAATAATTGATATATTTTTTTTGTTGTGATAAAATGATAGTAATAAGAATAGGAGAAATGATATGGGAAAAAATCATAAAAATATAATACTATTAATTATAGCTTTGTTTATTGGAATTATAAACGTAAAATCACTTCCAAATAGTATAGGACCAATAACTCAAAATGGAAACCCGATAAAATTAAATAACTATGACAAATTGGCTCTTAAATATTATGATTCTACAGCTGTGTTTTGTACAGAGTTTCATAAGACTACGCCTGCTACAGGGAAAACTTGTACCTTGGTAGATACTTGGAAAGATAAAAAAATAAATGCAGGAGTAGCAAGTATTATTGAAAAAGTAGGCTCAGTTCCAACAAATGGAAGTGCAGTTACTAATTATTATTATGGTGAATTAGCTATTAATGAATTTTTATGTAATTCTGGGATAGAAACATCAGTTACTTGTATCTCAACAACTAGAGATGCACAAGCTGTTTTAGGAAATTATTATAGTTGGTATACTGAAGCTATTGCCGTAAGAGATTCTTATGTAGGAAAAGCGACAATAACATTTAATACAAATACACTAACATTTACTAAAAATGGAGATAATTATGTATCAAACGCTATTACAGTTACAAAAAATCTTGATAGCGATTATACTGTAACAACAAATGTAGGTAATGTAGTAAAAAATGGAAATAGCTTTTATATAAGTATTCCTGCTTCTGTTATAATCCCAGGAACAACAACCAATGTTAATGTAAATGCTAGTGTATCAAAAAAATATTCTTTAGCTCAAAACTATGATTGTGGTTCTGATTATCAAACAATAACTCCAAATCTTGTAGAAACACAAACTGTAAGAGCTGATGTAGCAGCAAAAGGAACGATAACAATAGCAAAAGCAATTATAAGTAAGTTAGATGCAACAGGAGCAAATGAATTACCAGGAGCAACTTTAGAAATACAAGATGAAAAAGGAAAAACAATTTACAAATGGGTATCAACAGATAAACCATATGAAATAGAAGGAATTCCAGTAGGAAAATATGTTTTAATTGAAACAATAGCTCCTTCAGGATATATTTTAAATACTGAAAAAGTAACCTTTGAAATAACAAAAACAACGACAATTAAAGAAGTGTCTATGAAAAATAATTTAAATAAAGTAAGTGTTTTAAAAATAAATGCACAGGATAAAAAACCATTAGTAGGAGCAACTTTAGAAATACAAGATGAAAAAGGTAACATTGTTAAGTATTGTGTTGATGCTAATGGTAACAAAAATACAGAATGTAAGTGGGTATCAACAGAAAAGCCATATGAAATAGAAGGAATCCCAGTAGGAAAATATTATTTAGTAGAAACTAAGGCACCAAAAGGATATGAATTAAATCAAGAAAAAATACAATTTGAAGTAAAAGCTAAAGATAATAATGTAACAGTTGAAATGGAAAATCAATTAGAAGTAGAAGTTCCAGATACTTTAAGTTCTAGGTCGGCACTTTTACTTACAATTGCTATGTTTGATATAGCTTTAGGAATTGGAATAGTAACTTATGTTAAAAAGAATAAAATTAAAGAATAGTACTGTCCTTTTAATAGGATTAATTCTTATTTTGTTAGGTATTTCAATAGGATTTATAGAACATTTCAATCAAAGAAAAGAGGATGTTTATTCTAAAATGAATATCCGGTTGTATGAAAATGAAATACCTGAAAATATACAATTAGAACAAATAACTGAAGAGGAAAATGAAATAATAGAAGAAGAAATTCCTGAACCCGAAAAAGAACCAGAGAAACCTACTGAAACAAAATATAACTATATTGGTATGTTAGAAATACCTAAAATAAATTTAAAAAGAGGTTTTGTAGAAATAAATTCTAAATATAATGATGTAAAATATAATATAACAGTTATAAAGGGCTCAACATTTCCTGATGAGAAAAATAATAATTTAATAATGGCTGCTCATTCAGGTGTTTGTTCGATATGTTTCTTTAATAAATTGTTTAATTTATCTATAGGGGATAGAGCTTATATAAATTATAAAAATGTAAGATATACATATAGTTTAGTTAATACTTATGAAGTTGAAAAAGATGGAACTGTTGCTATTTATAGGGATTATAGTAAAAAAGTTTTAACTTTAATAACTTGTACTAAAAATAGTAATACTAAACAAACAGTATTTATATTTGAATTAGAAGAATAAAAGAGGTGATTATATGAATGATATTTCATTAATAGAAAAAGTAAAAGCATTAATGAATATCATTGTATCTTCACCTCTTTTTTTGTTTTGTTTCATGATGGAAATATCTCTTTTGATACTTTTTATCATATCTATAAAGAAAGAAAAAAAAGTTAATAAATGGATATTTATTTCAATATGGTTAGTATTAACAGTAATAATTGTAATAAATTATTACTCAGAAGTTTTAAAAATAATAGATAGTTTATTTGATGAATTATTTATGGCGCTTTATTTTCCTAATATAAAGGTTTATTTTATAATTTTATTTATATCTAATTTTTTCTTTATGTTTTCGTTTTTTAGAAAGAAGATAAGTAAAAAATTTAAGATTATTAATTTTATTAATGCATTAATAGTAGATTTATTTTTAATATTAATAATGGATACGGTTAAGAGTAATTCAATAGATATATATGATCAAATATCTATGTATACTAATTTTAATGTGTTGGTATTGATGCAGTTAAATTCCGCTACTTTCTTTTCATGGATACTTATAAGTTTATTAATTTCTGCTCATGGTAAATTAAAAAAATATGATAAAAAAGAATTACCACATATGCCAGAGATAGTTTTTGATGATAGTGAATAATTTATTGTTCACTTTTTCTTTTTTTGTGCTATAATAATTGCTAAGGTGATTTCATGATTATTGATGAATTTAACTTAAATATTGATGAAGTAGTTGGTACAGATAAGAAATTTTTAAAAAAACATAATAACAT
>JAZRAM010000012.1:0-3375 GCA_045634565.1 Bacilli bacterium | reverse complement strand
TGCAAACCCTCAAAAGACCCTTTGACCCCACCCCCCTTTTAGGAACTTTTAATATCAAACTAAATACTTTTAATATCAAAATAAATGCTTTTAATATCAAACTAATATGTATGTAACACCATTGAATAGTTTGAAAAAAGTTTACAAATAATTTATCATATTGTTTGCAATATATTTGTATATATGGTATAATATCTATGTAATTAGGGTAGTGACCAACACTAGAGGAGACGAATTATGAAAGATTTAAGAAAAGAATTAAAACAAGCATTAATGGAAGGGAGAGCATATGACTTCATAGCCAATGAAGGTTATCAATTTAGCAAAGATGAGTTAATCGAAATTATTAAAAATTATGATTTTACTTTATATCAACTAGCCAAACAAACTTATACAACTGAAGAAACATTAAAGGAATATGGTTCAATGGTTGTGGACAATTTAAATGAATATGATTTTTTTGAAGAAGATGAAGAATAATATTTAGAAGATTTAAAAGAGTTAAAAAGATAGACTGATTTAATCAGTCTTTTTTTCTACCTTTTTAACATCCGTGCTATAAAAAAGTTTGAAATTACTTTAAAATAACTTATCATATTGTTTGCAATTACTTTACAACTATGGTATAATATCTATGTAAAGTAAGTGAGATGGAAAACACTTAAAAACATAGAAAAGGAATAAAGAAATGAAATTACAAGAATTAATCGAAAAATTAGAAACAATTAAAAAAGGAGCATTTATTCACATTGAATACAAAAGTGAGAAAGAACTTGCGAAAAAGTATGGTAGTCCTAAATTAGAAAAGTTTACCAATGGATGCTATCGACTAGGTATGGCATATAGCAATTTAGGAGCCAATAAAAATGTTGTAACAGGTGATTTACCTTGGGGTCAATTTGTATTAAAAAATTACATAATCGAACATAAAGGAAGATATTATTTAAGAATATATACAACTCAACATAAATCACACTCAAAATACTTTTTAAATGGCGTTGAAACTGATAAATCAACTTTAGAACAAGAATATAACTACAAGTCAAGTAGTCCAACATTATGTTTTAATGTACCAATTGAAAATATCTTAAAACTTGGAAGAGCCTAATAAGGCTTTTTCTTTTATTCATATCAGCCGTGCTATAACATTTGTTTGAAATTACTTGAAAATAACTTATCTTTTTTGTTGCATTATACTTGTATTTATGGTATAATTTATATGTCTTCAATGGTAGAAGATAGAAAGAAAGAGGACAAAAAAATGAAAAAGTATTTAATTTATTATGTAAACACTGATTTTATAAAGGAGCAAATAAGCCAATTCGATTATACAACCGAACAACTTAATAGAGCTTATGGTAAAGTGGAATTTAAAGTAAAAATTTTCAAAGAAAACAAAAGCAAAGAATTTGAATTAATTTATAAAAACTTTTAATAGAAAATAAAAAATAACAAATTAAGGAATTTTATTTATGATAGAAAAAGAAATTAAAATCAAAATTAATGGTGAAAAAACGCCCATTATAGCAAGTTTTGACGAAAATGAATTAATTAATCTAATACTTAAAAAAGTATCAAAAACAACAAACTTAACACCTATTCAATGGTTAAAAAACTTTATTGATGAAACCGACCAATATGGCTTTCTTGAAAGTAAAATTAATTACTTATACGAATATTGTAAAAAAGAAGCATCAATATACGAACTATTTGACAAATACATAGAATTATATGTTTGTGATGATTGGGACAACATAAAAGCTGCTTTAATTGAATTAACTTTAATATATGATTTTATAGATTTGTATTTTGAAGAGGATTAAAAAGTCCTCTTTTTTTATATTTATATAACCGTGCTTATAAAATTTTTAAATTATTTGTATCAAATCTCTTGACAAACAATTTATTATTTGATATAATATAAGTGTCTTAAATGAGACAAGAAGGAGAATACAAATTATGGAATTAACAACAAACTTATTATTAAGAATTAATCAAACAAGCAAACCAATGGAGATTAATGTATTTATTAACGATAATATAGTATTAAAGGAACTTATTAATAACTGTTATTTAGGTAAATACGTTGCACAAAATACTTTTATGGAATGGTTAGAATGGTGTGAGGAAAATCATTTTAATGATGACATAGAATACGCAAAATTTATGATTTTAGATGTTGTAGAATATTTTAAAATTGATGAAGAAGAAATTGACAAATTAAAAGGTCAATACCCCCAAAGATATTATAACTATGTTAGAAATAATATTTATTTTGACAATTGGAATGAATTAGAAAAATTTATTGTAGAAAATTCATTAGAGAAATCATTTTTCCGATATGTAGAAAGTTTAAATATAGATATTAAGAAATATTTAGAACCTTTAATTTTAAAAGAGGTCGCAAAACAAATCGAAGGCCTATTAATTTTTTAGAATTCATCTTATACGCTTGAACCCGAACGGCGGCGGGTAATCTCGTATCCTCATTCTTTATTCTTTATCCTATAAAATCCGCCGTTTTTTTTACGCCATCATGAACCGTGCTGTATATTTTATTTAATTATTTGTATCTTTTTTCTTGACAAATAATTTTATTTATGGTATAATTTATATGTCTTAAATGATAGAAGACAAAAAGAAAGAGGTATAATTATGAGTTACGAAGAATTAAAAAAACAACATTATCAAACAATAAAGGAATGGTTTAAAACAATGCCAAATGATACAAAAATATCATTTAAAAGTTATTTAGATAATTCCTATATTGTAGGAGGTTATCCTCAAGTTAACCATACATTTTCTATTATAAATAAAGAAAAACAAATTAATTATAATAGACATAGTAAATTTCCAAATATGGAATGGTTACCTAAAAACATTAATATTGAATGGTTAATTAAATATATTATAAATACACCTTCTGATAAATATGTAAAAAAAACAACAGACTACAACAAAGGTTTAAAATTTTATCAATTTAACGATATATCAATTTGTGAATTTTTAAAATAGGAGGAAATTAAATAATGGGACAAAGATTAAATATTGAAATTTTTAGCAATGGAGAATTATTGGCAAATTGTTATTATCATTGGTGCGGTTATACTACAAGTTCAATGGAACTAACAAAAATTATTTTAGACAATTATGATGAGATAATGGCACTAGATTTATGTATTAAAATAAAAGCAATATTATTACTACAAAAAACAAATGGCGGTTTAATGGTAAATGATGTAGATGATGAACTACAATTTGCACTAGAAAACTTACCAAGACAAGATTTAGAAAAAGTAAGTTTAAACCCTTCCATTAATAGAAACAAGGGTTTAATTAGCATCACTGAAGATAATATGGAAGAAACAAGACAAT
>JAZRAM010000011.1:0-10443 GCA_045634565.1 Bacilli bacterium | reverse complement strand
GATAATATGTTTGAAAAAAAAGAAGAAAAACAAATAAACAAAGGTGTAATTTCTATGGTACAAACAGATACTTCATCAGATAAAATAGAAACTGATAATGATAAATACAATTATGAAAGAAATAGTATTATCAGAAAAGCTTTAGCTAATAGTGCTGATTTAGAAAATCAAGTAGAGAATTATAATTTATATAATGAGAAGTTAGCTAATAAAATGAAATAAATAAAAATAGAAATCAAAAATGATTTCTTTTTTATTTATTTTATAGTATAATTATAAAAGGAGTTGATATTATGGCTAATAAAGCTATAACAAGTAGAGATATAGATTTTGCTAAATGGTATACAGATGTAGTTAAAGCTGCTCATCTTGCTGATTATTCTAATGTTAAAGGATGTACAGTTTTTGAACCCAATGGTTATGCTATATGGGAAAAAATGCAAAGTGCACTTGATGGAATGTTTAAAGCATCAGGACATAAAAATGTATATATGCCAGTACTTATACCAGAAAACCTAATGAAAAAAGAAGGAGAACTAATAAATGGATTTGCTCCTGAAGTTGCATGGGTAACAATAGGTGGTCAAAAAGAATTAGAAGAAAAAATGTGTATTAGACCAACTTCAGAAACATTATTTAGTGATTATTATGCAGTAAAAGTTAAATCATACAGAGATTTACCTTTAAAATATAATCAATGGTGTAATGTAATGAGATGGGAAAAAGAAACTAGACCATTCTTGAGAAGTAGAGAATTTTTATGGCAAGAAGGGCACACAGTACATAGTACTAGTGAAGAAGCAGAACAAGAAACAAGAGATATGTTAAATACATATAAAACTTTCTTTGAAGATTATTTAGCTATTCCAG
This sequence comes from Bacilli bacterium, assembly GCA_045634565.1. Taxonomy (GTDB): domain Bacteria; phylum Bacillota_I; class Bacilli_A; order RF39; family UBA660; genus UMGS1613. The sequence goes on along the minus strand of JAZRAM010000011.1, from coordinate 9,573 downwards.
TCATAACAGGAAGAAAAACTGAAAAAGAAAAATTTGCTGGAGCTGAATATACTTTAACAGTAGAAGCTTTAATGTATAATGGTGTATCTTTACAATCTGGTACAAGTCATTATTTTGGACAAAAATTTAGTAAAGCTTATGATATAAAATTTTTAAATAAAGAAAATGAACTTGAATATGCATATCAAACATCATGGGGAGTAACAACAAGAATGATAGGTGCACTTATAATGGTTCACAGCGATGATGATGGACTTGTTTTACCGCCTAATATCGCACCAACTCAAGTGGCTATTATTCCAATTGGTGATAGTGAAGAAGTAAATTTTTTAGTAGAAGAAACATATAACAAATTAGAAGAAAACAATATTAGTTGTTATGTAGATGATACTGATAAATCGCCAGGATTTAAGTTTGCTGAAGCAGAAGTAAATGGAATACCAGTAAGAGTTGAAATAGGAAAAAGAGACTTAGAAAATGGTAAAATAACTATTGCTAGACGTGATACTAAAGAAAAATATCAAGTTGATAGTAATATAAATGTAGTAGAATATGTAAAAGATTTAATGAATACTATACAAAAAGATATGTTTAATAAAGCGAAAGAAAGACGCGATAATCAAACATATGAAGCGCATACTCTTGAAGAAGTAGAAAAAATTATGAATAATCACCCTGGATTTGTTAAAGCAATGTGGTGTGGTGATGAAGAATGCGAACTAAAAATGAAAGAGATTCGCGGTACTAAATCAAGATGTATTATGGAAAATCATGGGCATATTGATGATAAATGTGTAGTATGTGGTAAGGAAGCTAAAGAGTTAGTTGTATGGGGAATACAATATTAAAAAGGAGAGTTTATGGAAGATATTTTAATGAATGCAGAAATGGAAATGGAAACTGCAATTGAAAATTTAGAAAAAAGATTTTTAAATATACGTGCCGGACGTGCTAATCCTGCTATGTTAGATACTGTTATGGTAAATTATTATGGAAGTGATACTCCATTAAAACAACTTGCTACTATTTCAGTCCCAGAAGCAAGACAACTTTGTATTAAACCTTTTGATAGAAGTAGTATAAGCGCTATTGAAAAAGGAATATATGAAGCAAATATAGGTTTAACACCTAATAACAATGGAGAAATGATCATTCTTAATATTCCTGCTTTAACTGAAGAAACTAGAAGAGGCTATGTTAAACAAGCTAAGGAATATGCTGAAGATTGTAAAATTGTTTTAAGAAATATTAGACAAGATGCTAACAATGATATCAAGAAACTTGAATTACCAGAAGATGATATTAAAGGTGGTCAAGATGATGTTCAAGATTTAATAAATAAATATAATAAAGTAGTAGATGAAAAATTAAAAGTTAAAGAAACTGAATTAATGACAATTTAAAAAGTTCTTAGGAACTTTTTATTTTATTTTTAGATATAGTGTGTTATAATAATAATGGTGATAATATGAATAAGAATATAGATAAAAATAATTTAAATGAAGTAATTAGTATATCTAAAAGAATATTAAAGTTATTTTATGTTCTTTTAATAGTTATAGGAGCTTATGTTCTTTTAAAAATAGTTAAAGAATTAGGTATATTTGGTATAATTATAACTATTTTAAAAATATTAAGTCCACTATTTATAGGTGTAGTAGTTGCATGGCTTTTAAATCCCTTTGTAAAATGGTTAGAAACTAAAAAAGTTAGAAGAGGGTTTGGAGTAGCTTTAGCTTATGTAATGCTTGCAGGTGCTTTAATACTTATTATAAAAGCTATAATACCACTCATTTATAATCAAACTATTGAATTAGTAGGAAATTTTCCTGACATATTTGATAGTGTTAAAAATTGGATAGAAGGTATATTTAGTAATGTTAATTCGAGTGCTATAAATATAGAAAACTTTCAAAATAATTTAATAAATAGATTGGATGAATTATCAGTTAATCTTTCAACTGCGCTTCCTTCGTTTATAATCAATTCTGCTACAACAGTTATATCTTCTATAGGGACATTCTTGATTGGATTAGTAATAGGATTCTTCTTATTATTAAATTCTAGTAATGTAAGTAATATATTGTTTAATATAATACCTAAAAAATGGAGAAAATCAGCACATGAATTAGGGTTTAATATTGATCATTCATTAAGAAATTATGTTAATGGTGCTTTACTCGATGCATGTGTGGTATTTTTAGTTTCAACAATTGCGTTTGCTATAGTTGGACTAAAAGCTCCAGTATTATTTGGAATATTCTGTGGATTAATGAATGTAATACCATATGCAGGACCATATATTGGAGGTGCTCCTGCAGTAATAGTTGCTTTCTCACAAGGAACGGGTGTTGGTATTGCAGTATTGATAGCAATAGTAATTATTCAAATGATAGAAGGAAATGTATTACAGACTTTAATAATAAGTAAAACAACCAAATTAAATCCAGTAACAATTATAATAGGTTTACTTATATTTGGACATTTTTTTGGAATAGTGGGTATGCTACTTTCTACTCCTATAATTGGTGTATGTAAAGTAATAATTAAATATTTTGATGATAAATATGATTTATTAAATTTCAATTAGGAGGATTCATGGATTTTACAAAAAAAGAACCAAAAATATTTATTATTTCTGGTAAAGCTAGAAGTGGTAAAAATGAAATATCTAAAATAATTGAAAAGAGTTATAGTAATAAAAAAAGTATTACTATTTCTTTTGGTTATTATATAAAAGATTATGCTAAAAGAATTAGTGATTGGGATGGTAGTGAAGATACTAAACCTAGAGAACTTTTACAGCACTTAGGTATAGAATTAGTAAGAAATAAAATAGATAAAAGACTATTTATTAATAGAATATTGCAAGATATTGAGATATTTTCATACTTTTATGATATAATAATCATCAGCGATGCGAGATTATTAGATGAAATAACGATTTTAAAAGAAAAATATCCTGATTCTGTAACTATTAGAGTAGTCAGAGATAATTATGATAATAAGTTAACTGAAGAACAAAAAAATCATTTAACTGAAACTGATTTGGATGCTTTTGATGGTTTTGATTATATAGTAGAAAATGATGAAAATTTAGAAGAAAAAATAATTAAAATATTAAGTGAGGTGTAGTATGAGTAAGATAGTTGCTATTGATGGACCTGCTGGTAGTGGTAAAGGTACAGTTGCTAAGATATTAGCTCAAAAATGTAATTTAACATATATTGATACAGGTGCTATGTATCGAGCGATTGCCTATGCTTCTTTAGAAAACAATATTGATATAACTGAAAAAGATAAAATAGTTGAACTTGCTAAAAACTCTAAAATAGATTTTATAGATGGTAAAACTTATTTAAATGGTAAAGATATTAGTAAAGAAATAAGAACTATGGAAGTTACAAAAATAGTTTCTCCTATATCTAGCATTGTTAAATTAAGAGAAATATTAGTTGATATGCAAAGAGAAATGGCCGGTAATTTAGATGTTATTATGGAAGGTAGAGATATTACTACAGTAGTATTTCCTAATGCAACATATAAATTTTACTTAGACGCATCACTTGACGAAAGAGCAAATCGTAGATACAAAGAGAATAAAGAAAAGGGTATGAATGTAACAATAGAAGAAATAAAAGAAAATATTAGTAAAAGAGATTATAATGATATGCATAAAGAAGTAGGTTCATTGACTAGAACTGAAGATGCCATATATATTGATTCTACTAATTTAACTATTGATGAAGTAGTAGAAAAAATGAAAAACATAATAGAGGTGTAACATGAATTTAAAAGATTTATATATTGATTTTTTTGTAAGTAAAGGACATAAACAAATACCAAGTGCACCAGTGGTACCTGAAAATGATCCAAGCGTTTTATTTAATACAGCTGGTATGCAACCTTTAATACCATATTTATCAGGTAAAGAACATCCATATGGTACTAGACTTGTTGACTATCAAAAGTGTATTAGAACTAACGATTTAGATGAAATTGGTGATACATACCACCACACTTTCTTTGAAATGTTAGGTAACTGGTCTTTAGGTGATTACTTTAAAAAAGAAGCGATTACTTGGAGTTTTGAATTTTTAACTGGGGTACTAAATATCCCTATTGAAAGATTAGGTGTTACAGTATTTGCTGGTAACGATATAATACCTAAAGATGAAGAAGCAATAGAAATATGGAAAAGTCTAGGAATAAGTGAAGATAGAATTTGTCCAACTGCAACAGATAATTTCTGGATAGCAGGAGAAACAGGACCTTGTGGACCTGATAGTGAAATGTTCTATTTTAGAAGTAACGATGAAATACCTGACAAATTTGATCCAGAAGATGAAAGATGGGTAGAAATCTGGAACGATGTATTCATGCAATATTATAAACACGAAGATGGCAGTATAACCGAGCTTCCTAAAAAGAATGTTGATACTGGAATGGGATTAGAAAGAGTAGTTGCTGTTTTAGAAGGTGTTAATGATAATTATAAATCTTCAGTTTGGAAAGATATAATTGAATTAATAGAAAAAATATCAAATAAAACTTATGAAGGCAATGAAAAAAGCATGAGAATAATTGCAGATCATATTAGAACTGCTGTATTTATTTCGGCAGATCCAGCAGGTATTAAACCATCTAATACAGACCAAGGATATATTCTTAGAAGACTTATTAGAAGAGCAATTCGTTACTCTAAAAACTTAAACATAGATATAAATAGTAATTGGGAAGAAGAAATTGCTATAGCTATAATGGATAAATATAAAAAATATTATAGTGAAATAGAAACTAATTACAATGTAGTTTTAGAAGTGTTAAAAAACGAAAAAATTAAATTCAATAGAACTTTAGAAAAAGGTTTAAGAGAGTTTGAAAAAATAACAAGTAATTTAACTGATAATGTTTTAAATAAAGATTTAGCTTTTAAATTATATGATACTTATGGATTCCCAATTGAGCTTACAGAAGAACTTGCTAAAGAAAAAAATATAACAGTAGATTTAGAAGGATTTAAAGAAAAATTTAAAGAACATCAAGAAAAATCTAGAACCGCATCACAAGGTAAGTTTAAAGGTGGACTTTCTGGAAATAGTGAAATAGAAACTAAATACCACACAGCAACACATTTACTTAATGCTGCTTTAAAAGTTGTAGTTGGTCCTGATGTACATCAAAAAGGAAGTAATATAACTGCTGAGAGAATGAGATTTGATTTCTCTTGTGATCACAAATTAACTGATGCAGAAAAAACAAAAGCAGAAGAATAAGTAAATAAATGGATTAACGAAGGAATAGATGTAATAAGTACTGAAATGAGTAAAGCAGAAGCAATTAAATCAGGTGCTGAATGTATGTTTATTGAAAAATATCCTGATGTAGTTACTGTTTATTCAATAGGTGAGATATCTAAAGAATTATGTGGTGGGCCTCATGTTAAAAACACTAGTGAGATTGGTTTGTTTAAAATCAAAAAAGAAGAAGCTAGTAGTGCAGGTGTAAGAAGAATTAAAGCTGTAATTGAATAAAAAGTTGAGAAACATTTTCTCAACTTTTTATCTTGTTTTTGCTATAAAATCTTGAATTTCAGATATTTCTTTTGTACATTCTAAAGTTTTATCATTTTTAATTCTCTTAATTAAAGATTCAAGAGTAGTTAATTTTTCTCTTAATTCTTTCCAATAACTAGAGTCTTTTCCTTTAGCATTCAAACATCTTTTAATTAAATCAAATTTATATATAGCTAATTGTTCATTTATATCAAACATATTGCCCCTCCTTAAAAAACACAACGAGATAGTATTATACACTAATTATAAAAAAGGTCAAGTTTAATTGAATAATTTATAACAATATGTTATACTTTAGTAGGTGATTTTAATGAAATTAACTAAATTTAAAGAATTATTTAATATTTTTAAAGAAAATATATTTGATTTTTATTTAAATAATCCAATATCAGAAAAATATAGATTACAAAAAATTGATAAGAGATTAACTGTTGTAGATATAGATAAGGTTAAAGAAATAACAATAAATCATTATATAGAAAAGGATAAAGTATTTGTTAATACCGAAAGCGATAAAATAAATAAAATATTTGAGAATTTTGTTAATGTAATGAATGAAAATTTTGAAGAAAAAGATTTAGGAAATTTATATGATAATATTATATGGGTATTATTTAAAAAACATAGATTTACTAAATACAATGGGGATTATGGTCCTGTAACTAATGTAATTAGATCTTTGAGTGAAGATGAAATTGATTCTATAAACCACGAATTAATTCATATGTCTGCTAATCCTTATGATGATACTGATGATTATGGTGGATTTTATTATACTCTCGATAATTATGTAATAGGTTATGGATTAGATGAAGGATATACAGAATTATTAAATAAAAGATATTTTAATTCTAAAACACAAAATGCTTATAGATTGCAAATAATTATATGTAGATATTTAGAAGAATTAGTTGGACAAAAGAAAATGGAGAAGATGTATTTAAATGCAAATCTTTTTGGATTAATTAAAGAATTAAAACAAACTCATGAAACAAAAGAAATAGAAAGATTTATAGCTGCTATAGATTTTACTCATGATTATGATAATGTAGATAGACTTGCTGATTGTGAAATAGAAACATTATATACTCAAATAGAGACAATCATAGTATTTTTATTTAAAGGATATTGTAAAAGAATGTTAAATAAAGAGTTATCTGAAGACATATTAGAATATCAAATAAATGAATATTTAATTGCTATTTTTAAAGAATTTGAATATCCAGTAGATCAATTTTTAATTGATGAATTAAATAAAATTGTAGAAGAAAATGTAAACAAAAATATAAAATTAGATATAAATACATTCAAAGAAAGAAAAAATGTGTTATAATTATATGTAGGATGTGATTTTATGAAAAAAGAAAAAATATTATTTATAGCTTTACCAATTTTATGCGCAGTTGCTGCAATATTAGCCTTTATCTTTATAGGAAAAGAAGAAGTAAATAAAGATGCATTAAAATTTAAAGAAGAATATGAGTCACTTAATGGTACAGTTGCTTTTGGAGATATAAAATATAACGACCTTAAAATATCTGAAAATAACCCTATTAAATATTCAAATTATGAAGAAGTAATTGATGTTATTGAAAATGAAAGTGGAGTTATTTATTTAGGATTTCCTGGATGCCCATGGTGTAGAAGTGCACTTCCTATATTACTAGATGTTGCTAAAGATAATGGTATAAATACAATATATTATATAAATATTAAAGAAGATAGAGATTCTTTCATTGTAGAAGATGGAGAATTAGTTTACCAATTAGATGAAGAAGGTAATGAGAAAAAAGGTGCTGAAGGATATTTTAATCTTATGGACGCACTTGATGAACATTTAACTGAATATGTAGTTTCTTATGAAGGTAAAGAATATAAAACTGGAGAAAAAAGAATATATGCTCCAACTGTAGTATTTGTTAGAGATGGTAAAGTTTTAGGTCTACATGTTTCAACTGTAGATTCACACAAGAGTGGTTTTGACAAAATGACTGAAGAACAAGTAGATGAATTATATGGAACATATGAAGAATATATATTAGAAATGAAAAATTCTTCTTGTTCAAAAGACGATGCTTGCTAATATGAATTATCAGATAGTATTAGATGAAACATTAAAACATATAAGTTTAAGTGGTAAAACGCCTAAACTTTTATTGCACGCTTGTTGTGCTCCTTGCAGTTCATACGTATTAGAGTATTTAAGTAAATATTTTGAAATAACAATTTATTATTATAATCCTAATATTCATCCAGAAAATGAATACATTAGAAGAATAAATGAATTAAAAAAGTTTTTAACTGAGTTTAAACTAAAAAACAAAGTTAATTTAGTAGAAGAAACTTATAATCCACTAGAATATTTTAATGAAATAAAAGGATTAGAAAATCTAGGAGAAAAAAGTGAAAGATGTTATAAGTGTTATAAACTTAGAATGGAAAAAGCTGTAGAATATGCTAAAGTTAATAATTATGATTATTTTACAACCACTTTATCAATAAGTCCTTATAAAAAATCAGGCTGGATAAATGAAATTGGTGCTATATTAGAAGAAAAATATAATGTTAAATATTTATATGCTGATTTTAAAAAGAAAAATGGCTATAAAAGATCAATAGAACTATCTAAAGAATATGGATTATATAGACAAGATTATTGTGGATGTATTTATTCTAAACAAGAAAGAGAAATTATAGTTTAATTTCTTTTTTTATCGTATAAAATGTGTTATAATTAAATAGGTGGTAGAATGAACCAATTTGAAAGATTAGAATTATTAATAAAAGATAAAATTAATGATATTTATAATAAATCAGTTTTAGTAATAGGTTTAGGCGGTGTAGGTAGTTATACCGTAGAAGCCCTTATTAGAAGTGGAATACAAGATATAACTATAGTAGATAATGATACAATTTCCATAACTAATTTAAATAGACAGTTGATGACTTATCAAAAGAATATAGGTGAGTTTAAAACGGATGAAATAGAAAAAAGAATATTATCTATAAATCCTAACTGTAAAATAACAAAAATAAATAAATTTATTACTTTAGAAAATATAAATGAATTATTTAATAGAAATTATGATTATATAGTTGATGCATGTGATACAATAACTGTTAAATTAGAGCTAATTAGAATTAGTAAAAGAAATAATATTAAACTAATATCTTCTATGGGTACAGGTAATAAAATGGATCCTAGTAGATTAAAAATAATGGATGTTAAAAAAACAAGTTATGATCCAATTGCTAAAATCATTAGAAAAATGGTTAAAGATGAAAAAATTAAAGGAAAAGTAATGGTTGTTTGTAGTGATGAAGAAGGATATACTAAAGTAATTGATAAAATACCTTCCAATTCATTTGTACCTGCAACTGCAGGATTACTTTGTGCAAGTTTTGTTATTAATGATATAGTAGGTGATAAAAATGTTTAAGTCTTTAGAAGAAATAATAAAAAAAATAGAAGGCAACGTACTAGTTTTATGTTTAGATGATAAATTACTGGATAGGTTTGAAAAAAATAGCAAAGTTAACTTATATGCAATTTATTCTAATAAATCGAGTGGCGGTATATCTTCTAAAAACAAGAACAAGCATACTAATAAAGGTAAAATAATAAATATAAAAAGACTAAGAAAATACATAAATAAAAAATCTGTAGATTACATAATATGTAACATGGATGAGACAAAAGAATATTATAAATACATAATAAAAGATACTATAAATCTAAACAATAATATAATCTATATTTATGCTTCTAACGATGTTGATAAAAACTTTATAATTAGTAAATATAAAAGATATAGTGTAGAGATAAGTTGTAATGATTATAAAAATGGTTATATACTTACTATAGATAATAAGAATGGTAAAAATAACTATTTTAAAGATAAATTATATTTTATAAAAGATACATTTTATAATATTGCAGAAGCAATAGGAAATATAATGGTTAGTTAGGTGAAATATGAATTTATTAGTAGCAGAT
>JAZRAM010000010.1:0-11738 GCA_045634565.1 Bacilli bacterium | reverse complement strand
TAGCTAAATTTATAGGCATCCATACAAGTGAATATATACAATCTAATGCGTTAGCATTTAATTGTTTAATGTTATCAATAAAATCATCAGACCATAAAAATTGTGATATTTGAAGTAACTTAGCAGAGCCAGGATTATATAATTTACCAAAGCCACTTTCAACAAATCCTGTTTGTGGTACTTGATTTTCTATAAATTCAAGTGTACCTGTATCAAAATCAGGTCTACCACCACCACCGCCTCCACCGACGAAGCCTGTGTCACCTTCTTCTGTTTCACTTTCTTCTTCTACGTCTACAACCAAATCTGTTGGGAATGGTAAATAATGATAATTCCATCCAACATAAGTATCTCTCATATAACCATAGTACCAACCATAATAATCTGGAGCTGGCATTTCAGCACTTGAAGGTCTTGGTGCAAAGAATGTTCCACTAAAATAAGGAGTAGTACCTTGAACAGCTGGTGCAATTAACACTTGTCTTGGTGAATATCCTGCTATTTGTACACCAGTATTAAAAGCATCCCAATTTCTTGTCTGCTGACAATATATCAGATTCATGGTACTTCTAAAGCCTTGACCCATAGGGAATTCACCATCAGGAGGCATACCATGACCACGAGTTAAATCAGGCATATATAATTCTTGATAAGTAAAGAAATATATATCGGCCATGATTCTATCAGTTGCAGTAGCACCACTTACACTCATACCTGTATAACCGACATCACTATGTGCTTGTAATGCGGCTCTATGTTGTGATGTATGGAATCCACCAAAAAAGTGAAATGAATTATTTGTAGAATCATAGGTATAACCTAATGCAAAATAATTAGCCCAACCATCCCATACATATGATACAGGATTACCATCAGCATCCCAACAATCTGCAGTATTTGCTCTAGGAAATTGAGAAAGATCATTGTTATATTTTGCTAAAAAGTAGTCAAGTACATTAAAAGGCGAACCAACATCTACAAAAGCCATTGGGTAATAGTTATTTCCCCAACCCGTATTAGTAGATGAGCCATCAATATAAAATGTATCGGGATATGTATATGAGTACCATGAATGACCAATTTCAAAATTTTGACCTGCTAATGAATAAGCCATTTTACTCACCTCCCCAACCATAACCACAAGCTAATACCCAACCTGCATCACCATAGTCACCAAAAGGACATACTGAACTTGTAGGATCTATAACGCTTGCAAATCTATTTCTTTGTATAGGAAATCTAGTATCTACTACATATTTATTTCCTTTACTAAGAGTACTTGTTCTATTATAATAACCACTCATAGTCTTAATTTCTGTTTTGAAAGTTTGTAAAATATCGACTTTACATTCTACAAGTAAATATTGCTGTGAAACAGTGATATTTGTTATAAAATAATACCTTGAAAATGCATCTATTTTTACATAGTTACTTTCAAAAATTTTAGCATCATTACTTACTATAAGAGTTGGTGTCATTATAGAACTATCATCTTTAAATTTTACATCTGAAAATGTTTTCTTTGTAGTTAAAGAATTATCTTTATCTAAAACTCTTTTGTCAGCAGAATTATAGTAAAAGGTTACTGCACCCATAGACAACACCTCCTACTTTAACTTGTTAAAAATAGCCTCCCAAGTCTGAGCACCAACAATACCATCAACAGTGCATCCATTAGCTTTTTGGAAAGACTTTACAGCTGTCTGAGTCTTAGGTCCAAAGCTACCATCAATGTCGCAATTTACTACAGATTGTACAACTTCTACTGCGTCACCTTTCATAACTTTGCCTTTAACATACTTTAATTCTTTTAATTCACCAAATTTCATTTCGTCCTCCTTTGGATCAGGACCTGGCGTAGGTTCTTCATCATAAATTGGATAACCATAACCAAGTATACGTTCATAGTTTCTACTATACTTATTTTTTACTACATACCAACAATGAGAACCGGCATTACCTTCTACAGTATAAACATACTTATCATCAAAATCATACACAATTCCTATATGACTTGGACCTGCTGAATTCTTAAAGTATATAGAACAACCTTTCTTTGGTGTAGATCCATAACGTTCTGCTGATTTCATATAATTAACCTGGTACTTAACTACTGCACCATAGTTATTATATACTGGACGACATAACATTTTTCTAGCTTTATCAATACCAAATACCTTTAAGAAGCAACAGTCATGGAACTGTGTGCACCAGTCATAACCATTAACCTTATGTCTCCATGTACCAGTAGAATTTTTATATAAGTACCAATCAGTACTATCTATATATGCTCCATAAGGTTGTCTATTAGATCCTAAAGGATTTTCTGCAGTGCCTACTTGAGACAATGCATATTTGAGTAAATCTTCTACTTGTCCCATAAGAATTACCCCCCTTAAACTATTAAATATTTGTGTACAAAACTATTTACAATATACTGTTTAATTTCGTCTAATTCTGTAAGTGGGAATTGTGAAGTGATCATCTGTTGTGTAGTTGTAACACCAATATTACCATAAGTATATTCATTTGTTTCGTCTTGTCTGTTTGTAAAAGTCTTTTCATCTGTGGTCACTCTGTTTGTAAATGATTTTACATTTGTATCTTGACGATTAGTAAATGAAGTTTCTGTTTCAGTTTCCCTATTAGTAAATGTTTTAACTTCACTATCTTGACGATTAGTAAAACTCAATTCATCTGTTGTTTCACGACTTGCAAAAGTAGTAGTCTCTGCATCTTGACGATTAGTAAACGTTTTAGTATTCTGTGTTTGTCTATCTGAATAAGTAGTCACATCAGTATTAATTTTACTTGCGTCAACAACTTTTTCTGCATCATTAAATGTAGCATTATCATAAGTTGTTCTAGATGTAGTAGATGTATTTTGTCCTAAGTTATGTGTTACTGTTTCACTACCAGTTGGAACTTCTGTATCTGTTTCTGTACCTGTTTTAGTAGTTGTCTTTGTTTCAGAACCAACCGGTGTATTCTTATTGACCTCTTTACCACTCTTAGTTAAAGTTGTAGTTTCACTTCCACTTGGTGTCTCTGTTACGGTTTCTGTACCACTTTTTGTGAATGTATCTGTTTCAGTACCCGTTGGAGTATTTGTATTTGTTTCTTTACCCTTATAATCAACTGTTATATGACTATGTTTATCGTAATTTGAAATAGGGTTATAGTTTGCATATAAAGCATAATATAATTTTTCAAAAGCATTTTGTTTATCTGCAACAAATGTATTAACAGATTTCTTAAATTTTGCAAGAGCTTTTGCAAAAGTATCACAAATTTCTACTTCAGTATTTGATACAGAACTATGATAACTACCCGTAAGATAATTAAAACTGGTGTATCTTTCTAACATAATATCATAGAAATTTTCCCAAGTAAAAAATACTACAGGAGTTTGTGCTTGACCTTCATCATCAATAGGAGTGTACGTGAATTTTACACCATTTTTGAATGATGTATCATCGTCACAGTTAACTATCATTTCTGCTGCCGACCATTTCTTCATCGTTTATACCTCCTTTCAAGTCTTGCATATATTTTTCATATCCCTTTTTCCAAGCATCTGAAAAATCTACAGTGGCTGAATGACCAAAAACTTTATTATAGGTATCAATAAACTTACGTCTCTCGTCTAATCTATCATTAGGTACAATCCAGCTTACTATACGATCACTAGTGACCTCTTCAACTGACTGCTGTGCCTGTTTCATAGATTGACTATAAGACATACCATACATACTATAAAATCTTCTAAGTAAATCATTATGATATGTACTAAGATACTGTATCTTATCTACAGCAGAATAATCACCTAAGTTAATGATATTTACTCCAGGTGTACCATCAATACCTAATTTACTTAAGCCTTTAGTAGTAAAAGTAAAAGGTTCGCCGTTGTCTGCATTTTTTAATGCCTGGTCAATCTGTTGCTTTACTAAATCATCCTGTACTTCATATACAGGGAAAAGTCTAGCATATCTTATAAGACATTTTTGTGCTGTATCTACTAAATCAAACATTTCAGTGTATCTACTTAATTTTACAAGATCTGATTTATGTATAGAATTATTCCAGCATATAGCAGCATTAACACCATTTACTGCACCCATTTTCATTTGTACAGATAAAGTATTGATGTTAAATTTGTCAGGAATACCATACTCGTCTAACATGCCACCTTCTGTACAATAGCCCAAAATTTCATGACCATTCTCTTTGAATACGCCACAACATGCCATTGGACTTAAGATATTATAAAATTCGATGAAGTCAGTGTTAATACTTGGGTCCATTCCTTTATATTCAAACATAGAGCTTAAAAATATAAGTAGCTGTCCAAAAATGTCGTTTTCTCTAAGAAACTTTTTCTGTTTCCCAGTTAACCAACGGAAATTATTAAAAAAAAATGTTTCAGACATCATTGTCCTCCTTTCCTAATGTTTTAAAAAGGGCTAGCCATATTTCAGACTAGCCCTAAGGAGAAAATAATAAGCATTAATCGTTGAGATAAATAATGCCGTTTTCACTGATATCTGCTACATAACGTCTTTCAGCAGTAAGCTTCATGCAAACTCTATTATTCCAAGAGTCAGGGAAAGATACGAAGCGTACTTTATCTAAAGTAGCTACTACAGCATCTTTATCATACATGAAACCAAGTACCTTAGCGATTGTAGTACCAGTAGTATCTGAAGTATCAAGAGTAACCTTTACAGTCTCAGGAGCAGTAGCGATACCCCAGTTAACAATCTCATTATGCTTAGGAAGTTTTACATATTCCTCATTGTATGTATCTCCCCAATATTTAGCATAAGAAGAGGTAAGTCTAATAGAAAGATCAAGATGAATATCTTCTTCTTTTGTACGTCTCTCTACTGAACCATCATTGTATAACTTATTCATCTTAGCAATATTCTTTCTATCGATAAGAATCTGCTTACGAACCCAATCTAAATAATCAGCATTCTGCATAGAAGTAGCATCTGTAAGAGCTGTACCCGTATTATAAGAGGTATTGTACTCAGTAAGTAAGTGACGTACTCTACGAGCAGCATTTACATTCTGTACATGGCTACCTGCAGAAGGTGCACAGTCATTATAAATTGCTACCATTACACCAGCGATAGCTGCATCAGATAAGCCTTGCTTAGCAAGCTTATATGCATTATACATACGAGTATAAAGTGCATCTAAGAATCCCTGTAAAGCCTGAGGACTTACAAAAGCTTCTTTAAGCTGATCTGTATGAGATACATCCTTATAAGAGAAAGCAGGGATATACTGCTCAAAGAACTTCTGAATTATACCACTCTTTGCTGTCTCATCATAAGGAGATTCAGGATGAGAAGGATCCCACTCACTAGAAGTCTCTGCAGACTGTAACTGGAAGCTTAATTTCTGAAGGATTGAACCGTATTCGAAAGCATCTACAACGATTCCTCTTCCCTCGTCTTCTGCTTCATCAATACTGATTACTGTTTTACCAATACGATCGATTATCTCATTATACACACTCTCAGTTAAAAGTGTATCAGATAATACGTCCTGTCCAAACTTTACAAATGAACTAATGTCGATTACCTTTGTGCCGGTGTAACCAATGTTACCCGCCATATCATTTACTATTGAATAAATTTGAGCTGCTGGCATTTTTTATTCCTCCTTTGCCTGTTCTTCTGCAACAGGTTGTTCACCTGTTGGCTGTTTTTCATTACTTTCTTTTGATTTTATAGTATCAGAAATCTCAGTTTTTAAGTCATTAATAATGCTTTCCTTTAATGCATCAAAATAGTCTTTCATATCTTGTAAAGACATTGCATTAGTGTCAGGTTTTTCAACAGATTGTCCTTCTGTTTTAAAGATTTCTGGTTCTACCTTTGTTAATGCGTCAATAAATTCACTCATAATTGTCTCTCCTTTTCTATATATTAGTATATATTCTACCTCTTACTTTATGAGGTGTACCATCAATTAATGTATGTGGCCAAAATGGATAATTAAGATTTTCTGTAGATAACTCTTTTATATCAGGATGCAATTTACGTAAATCATCAACATATGGACCTAATATAATAAAATTTATTTTATGATTACATAAATATTCTACAAATGGATGTAATGCTTCTTTATAAAATGGTGGATCAGTAATAACAAAATCAGACATCATCATTTCTAATCTAGCTTCAGCAGAATTCATATCTTGATCACCAAAATTTACTATACTACATGTAACATTTTCTTTAAGCCATTGTACACATTTAGAATTATCACTATCACATGGACAACATACAACTCTATTAGTAAATAGATCTTTTATTGGACCAAGTATATAATCCCACATTTCCATAGTAGAATATGCTTCTTGAAAACCATGCATACCTGGTATATAGACCTTTTCCCACATATTATTTCTCCTTATCTAACTTTTCTGTTAGTTTAATAAGTGCCTCAGTATTATTATTTAAAGCCTCTGACATTTTACCAATTTCTTCTTTATGTTCTTTCTGCATTTCTTTAACTTCAGACCTATAGTTATCGGTTTGATATTTTACATACCATCCCATACCTAAACAAGCTACAATTGGGAAGCCAACTGACGATATAAGTTGTACCCAATCCATGACATCACCTCCTCCATATATTATTATATTTAAATAGTACTTCGTGTGTTTTTCAAATGGAGAAAACACTTAGCAAAGTCATTAAGTGTTAAATTATCAGCTCCAAAGAAATAACCTCTTTGTATAAGTATATCTACTACTTTATCAATTTTATAGATCATTTTAAAACCACGTGAAAAGTATGGTCCAAAACGTTCAGGATTATTAGTATATAATCTGGTATCTAAAAATGGTGGAGTTGTCTTACGTTGTATATAGATAATTGGCATAGTTTCTTTAGAAGCTTCTACTTCGTCTCTATACATCAAATGAATATTATTAGGGACTTCCATTATATCACCCATAAACATAATATCATCCCACTCAAATATACACTTATCAATCTTTTTAGCTTTACCCTTAAGAAAATTATATGGTAATGTTGGATATAAAGTAGTTTCATCCCATCTATTGCTAGCTATACCAGTTTTAATACGATTTCTATTTTTCTTAAGATCTTCTTTACTTATATCACCTTTATCTTTAAGATAATGACAAGCAATTAATAAATATTCTTCTTCTTGTAAATCATTATAAGATCCTAAATAAAGCTTACTTAATCTTATATCACCAGGCTTATTTTGAGCTAATTTTATAGACCATGCTAAAGAATATGGGTTTACTATACTAACAGTATTTGATACTAGCCACATCATAAAATCTGTTTTATTTCTTTTTACAGTAGAATATAAATTCATTAGTTTTTCAGGCTCAGCATTTAAATACATACCATCTGTAAGTACTTCTTCATATATAAGATTATAAATTTCTGGATATTGTAAAGACTTGTAAGCAGCATTTCTAGATAGAGCAAAGAAATAGCCACACTCTTCATCTCTTGCCATACGAAATTCTTCATCTTCTGTAGCTTCCATATGATAGAAATAAAGCTTACCTTTATATCTAGTAATGCCTTCACGTTTACCATCTGTCATATCTTTTATAAAGTCATTCTTATCAGCAAAGTATTGTTCTATATCATAAGTTGTAGCATCATTTCTTCTTATATATCCAAAGAGTTTCTTATCATACCAAGCATCCGCTATAAGTTGAGAACTTATCTCAAAAGATTTACCCCGGTTACGACCAGAATATATAAAGGCGATATCAGGCTTACGCCCGGTATCGTCCTCATACTGCAAAGTTTCTGAAATTTCATAATCGTGACTGGGATTTTTATAGTACTTCTTAAAAAGTTTTTCCCTAGTCATTATGCATCTCCTTTAACTCTTTTATTTTCTTAAAAATACTACCATATGTTTCAAACACTTTATTTTCATTTTCAACAAGTTCAAAGAATACTGCATCATCAAGTAAATCTTCAATCTCAATAAGTTTTTCTAATACCTTTTTATTATCCATAATATTACCCCTTTCACAAAGGCATGTCCTTATATATTATTTACAACTTCAACATCATAATCTTCTAAATCAGGCGAATCAAAATCTTTAATCTTTTTAGATTCAAGTTTTTCAATGATTCCACCACCTGCAGTTTCTATTGGATGACCATTTATATAGATTATTTTTGGTAAATGCATCTTATACTTACAAGTAGTACCAGTATTTATCTTAAATGTAAATTTGTCTTCAAGTTTTTCTAAAGAACCAAGCTCATCTTCTCTTTTTACATAAATAAGTTCGTCACCTTTTTTATCTACAAGAGTTCTAGCAGGTACACCAGCTATAGTACAAGAAAAATCACCATCTTTTGTAACAAATCCGTAACATTTAGAATGTAATCCTTTAAACTGTATTAAATCATCTTCTGGTTCAAATACATCGTAATATATATCTTTACCATTATTATCAGTAACAAAAGCTTTAAGAGCTACAGCATTCTTATGTTTTTCTGCATTTAGTTTTTCTATCTTATCTTCAATTTCTTTAGATTTTTTATAGAAAATACTATCAGTATCACAATAAAGAACATTTTCATATCCTATTATTTTAATATACTCATATAATTCATATCTAGCTAATGCAGTTACAAAAACTCCTACTTGGTAAGTTAAGAAATTATTACGTGAACCATAATAATTATTTAAAGCTTCTTGAATAGAATCATCATCAGTACATTTAGTTTCACTAAAGAAATCGGGTAGTTCAATATCAAAATCTATTGCATCACCTACAGGATTTGTTGCAAACATACCGTAAATTCCATTAAGTTTTTTCTTAGCTAATAAATAATACATTTCAGCTTCAAGATGTTCTTCAGATCCACGACCATATTTTTTAATAGCTTCTTTTATTAAAATCTTTCTATTAGCTTTTTCTCTAAAATATTCATCAATTGCTACTGCTAAACACTTTGGCATCATTATATTTTCAAATGCATATACTTTCATAATTTTACCTTTTATATTATATTGTTCAGATAAAATCTTTAAAGTATGATTATCAATATATGTTGTACAATGACCTTTAAAATATAATATTCTACCATTATCTAATAAGATTTTTTCTGTTTTCTGGATATAAAGTTTAGCAGATTGCATAAATGGCATTGTGATATTTGGATCTTTAAGAGATACTTCAGAAATATAAATTTTACTTATAGTAGAATATTTAGGATATAAATCTAAAATCTCTTTAGTAGTTATTTTTTCTTTTGATCTTTTAGCTGAATAAATCATTTGAGGTGTTCCAAATGGTAGTGGGTAACATCTCATTACACTTGGATACATACTTCTAAAATCTCTATGACCTATAAGACCTTCAATAATTTTATCTTTTTCAAATCTATTATTATGAGTATATCCACCAGCATAACTATCTATACAAAACTTATAACTATCTACATCTAATCTTCCATGCTGGAAAATTATTTCTCTATACCTTTTCATTTTAGTTGAAGCTTTTCTAAAATCTCTTCTTACATAACCAGTACTAGTATTTGGTACAGTAGCTATATTATCACCATAAATTTCCATTTGTTTCTTATAACAATCATATAAAGACCTTACATCCATTTCATCATAAAGTTTTTCATCATCAGTTAAATCATCATCTTGGTATATTATTTTAGAATAATCATATAATCCAATTTGCTTTTTATGTTCTACATTTAAATTTTTAGACCAAGAATCTAATGATTCACTAGATAACATATATGAACATCTAAATTCTAAACCACCTTGACGATATTTCTTTATTTTATTCTTACCATCATAGATTCCTTCATGATCATCTTTTTCTGGTAAATATAATTGTATATATGGAAGTAAATATGATAAATCATAACTAGCATTATGTATTACAGTTACTAATCTATGGTTATAATTTAACCGATATGTTTTTATAAGTTCATTATAGAAATTTATTAATTCAGATGGTTTTCTAAAATGGTAGTATTGATCTTTAAAAAGTACTTGTATAGAATTTATCCAGGTATCATCTCCAAGATGTGATGTTTCTGTATCTAAAGCTATAAAGTCATTATAAAAATATACAGTTTTTTCTCCTTTATATTGCTTATAACACCAATCCGACATTGGTATCTTCTCCTAAATTGTTATCAAATATACCCCATCTAGATTGGATATACGCTAAAATAATTCTTCATAGTCATCATAAATTATATCTTCTAGACCTTCGCCTCTATAAGAATTAGCATATTTAGCAATAGTTTCAAGATCTTCTTCACTTAAATCATAGAAACCTTTTTCATTTACCATGATATTAAAAATTGTATCAGAATTCATCTTTTGCTTATTTTTATCAGTTACATTATTTCTATAGATACGCCAAAATTCTTTATATTTTTCATAATCTATATCTTTAAATTTTAAAGATCCAGGTCTTAATCTTAATTTTTCTTTTAAAGTTTCTTGACCTTTTCTTATAGCTGCTTTAGTACCTCTTATAGTAGAAGTTTTAGATTCTTCAATACCTTTTAAAGTATCTTGATAATGCTGTAATTCCTTTAAAGTTTTAAATCTTGATAAATCAGTTGTTACTCTTATAGAACCTTTTGTAGTATCAACATTATACATTTTATCACTTTTATCTATAGCATAGTACATTATATTTCGATACTCATTACTATCAAGTTGTAATCCAGCATTTTCAAGTTTAGCTAATCTTTGGTTTATTTTAATAGCTAATTTTTTAAGATTATCTACTCTTTTAGAGGTAATGTTTTTGCCTTCAATCGTTATTACTTTCTTTGGTCTGGCCATTTTCATTCCTCCTATCTACTATAAACTTTACAACTTTCAACATATCTTCTTTTCTTTCTTTTGTACCGTAATCATATTTATACGAACAATTTCCTTTAAACTTTGCAACTTCTAACATTTTATTTTCTCCTTATCATTTATAGTATTGGTTAATTTCCTCACTATATTATATAGTTAAATAATACTTCATGTATTTTCTGGAAGTATTAATCCTATACCTTCATTATCTATAAGCTCATTATTTTCATCTATATAATATAATTCTTTTTTACTTTTTACATATTCTAAATTATCTGCATTGCAATTGGTTTTTATTCCATCTTTATACTTTATAAACCAACCTTCAGGTTTAGGACCTATAAAAGCTTCTGCAACAAGTTTTGATATATAAAAATGCTTACTAGATTTAGTTGTTATTGATCTTCCAAGGGATTCATAATATTTGGTTTCTTCCATTATTATATGGGTTATAAGATAACCATCTTTTCTTAAAGTAGGGGCTTTTACTCTCATAGTCTTGGTTTTAGGATCTTCAAGTCTTAATACCATTCCATTCCTGGTTATATAGTATCCAGCACTTCCAGGTATATACTTTATCATATTTGCATCTTCATACTTACGGTAATTTTTAACATTTAATCTTAATTTCTTCATATTATTTCACCTCCATAATATTTATATAAATATTCATTTAGTAGGTTATAATCTTCTAGGTATTCCTCTAAAGTAAAGGGTAATGTTCCATATTGGGCCATATCCCTATAATTATTAAGTACCTCTTCTAAAGTGTAATCATACTCTTTCATATTCTTTCCTCCTTATCTATATGTAACATTTATTTGTTACATCTATTTTGATAGTTATATTATAATATATTTTT
>JAZRAM010000009.1:0-14631 GCA_045634565.1 Bacilli bacterium | reverse complement strand
CTGAGAAATTTATTTTTACGCATTTTAATCCAGTGCCATCATAATAAAAACCATAAACAGGATTATTTGAAGCAGTACTAAATGCATAAGGTATTATTTTATGGTCATTAGTGCCATCATTATAAACAGGTAAATTAAATCCTAGTTCATCAGCTTGTAATACTGGTGTTGCAACTATCATACCTCTATATCCTGAACCTTCACTTGCAATAATAGACATTACATTAGCAGATGTAACTTCTTCTTTTGTATTGAAATATATTGCAATATAATAATTACTAGAATTTTTAATAATGATTTCATTTTCCCAAATAATTTCACCACCAGTTGCACTAATTACACCACTTTCGATAGTAATATTATCTCCAGCTGTATAAGTTGTATCAGTTGCACTAATTACACCTTCATCAGATATTTGTACGTTATCTCCTGCAGTATAAGTCTTAGCTGAAATAGTGTTACCTTCAATTGTAATATTATTTCCAGCAGTAAGCTTCTCCTGGTATTCTCCTTTTTTTAATTTGTTGATTAAATATTCATCAACCATTCTTTTTCCTTTATTCATTTTTTCTCCTCCTTAAAAATTAATTACTTCATCAGTAAATGTAAAATAATTTGTACTAGTTTCTGCTACGTCCCAATCTAAATCTCCATTACTATCAACATAAATTTGATTTATCATTAAATTATCTTGCGTATCTATTGGCCAATTAATGCTCATTGGATAGTAATTTGAAACATTATGTGCTGCACTAAAATCTAAATTGATTAGTTTTACTTTTTTAATATATTCGATAAATTGGTCCTTTGATAAAGGTTTATCTAAATAATGCCAAATATGAAAATCTACTGTAACGTCTGAACCATCATTATAAGTTAAAGTACATTTATGGTAGATTCTTGGATTTTTATTTTTTAATTCTTCAATGTTGTTTGCATTCTCACAAACTTGTTCTTGCATATTTCTATATGCACGACCATTAATCTTGATCATCCTTTTTTCCTCCTATTTCTTTTAAGTCTTCAAAGAGTTCCTTAGCCTCTTTTGCAGTTATATTTGCTCCACCATCAGAATTTGGATTTTTAGCGTTTTTATACCATTTCCATATAATATAAAGGGCTGTTAAAATCGAAACGATTATAGCGGCTATAACTTGAATTATTTCAAACATTTCCTTTGTTTGATTTATAGTTAACGTCCAATTGACTACGTTACCACTTAAAGCTACAATTTCTTCCTTCATTTTCATGTTATTCCTCCTCTTCTATAAAACTACAGTGAGGTGTAACCAATAAAACTTGCTTGAATAATTTTCTAAACTTATCAATATATGTTGAAGTAACGTCCTCTTTTAATGACTCAGCTAGAATTGCTAAACCTTCTAATTTACTCTTTTTGTAATTAGTAGTATTTTGGTCATTAATATAATTAATTTCTTCTAAGTCTCCGGTTGCTGGTGCAGTTTCCGGATTGAATGCATGATTATAAATAGCTTTTGAACCTTTATAAATCTCACTTGTATCATCAAGGCCTAGGGACCTTAATTTTGCTTGAATTTTGACTTTTTGTTCCCAAGTAGGACCATATTGCATTATTATTCCAAAAAGCTTAAATTTGAACTGATTTAAGTCATTATTTACAATAGTTGAGTTTCCATATCTATTGTACAATAGATAGAATGTAAGATTTATACTGCCATCTGATATATTGAAGTTTGTTGTATCATAGAATGGACTTTCCTTATACTCAGTTGTAAAGTCTGAAACTTCTTGCCAAACGTCTGTAAAGGTCATCCTATTCGTTGTCTGAACTAGATTCATCATACTCAACTCCTTCTTCGTCTCTATCGTAAACAGCTCCATCTCCATTAGCGTCTAGGTTTGTTATATTCTCACTTGGTTCATACCAAATACCTAAACCCCATATAGAATTTACAATATTACAAAATCTTTGGTTTATTGAAACTTTGTCTTGTAATACTAATCCTACGTTAGAACCATTGATTGCTGCCTCTTCTTTTAATTCATGTGCTTTCTTTTCAAATAGACCACCATTATCAATTCCATATAATGATAATCTAAAATTATCTAAGCTTTGTAAAGCTATCATGTATTCTTCACTCTTCATTGCTGAATTAGTTGAAGTAAGCTCTTGGAAATCTATTGTTCCTATAATTGGAATCCAAGGTTGACCTTTTTTAGCTGCAAGTTCAATATTACTATTAGCTTCTAATACTGCTGTTTGTTGGTCCTCGTCTTGAACTCTCATACCCTTAATACCACTATTAGCTAGTAGACCAGTTCTCATCATTGGAATAATTTCAGCCATTACCTTTAATAAGCCATCATTGACTTGCTGTCTTGGAATAACCTTTTGAGCTCTTTGGTTTGTATAATCATGAAGTAATACGCAACTCTTAGTTAAAAGCTCTGGAGTAACGTCCTCTTCTTCGTAAACCACATCGTAAACACAATTAAGCTTTAATCGTGATAAAACATTTAATTGCTGAGCATATCTCTTTTTCTCATCATCAGTTGTTCCATTTGCGATTGGTACTGGATGAATTGTATTGTATCTTCCATAGAAATCTATTGTTCCATCTAATGCGTATGGCATAAAAAAGAATTTATTTAACTCTTCCATATAGAAGAATGCAAGGTCTCCATAGTAGTATAATAATCTCTCTAGTTCTTGAGAAGATATTCCATCAGGAAGGTTATACCATCTACCTCTATTTACTGCTGTTTGTTCATCCAATATTCTTAATTGCATTAAAATGTCCGATTCTAAATTAATAGAATTGGCAAATTTTAATGGCAATCTTGTTTTAGGATCTATTCCAGCTTTGATAAAGGTCTCAATATCAGGTAATTTTGCATTATTTTTCCCCACCTTCATTTACCTCCTTCTTTTTCTTTGCTCTAATTTCAGGTTTTAAAGCTTCTGCAATATCAGAAGTCTTTAGGCCTTCAATCCTTTTTCTAAAATCCGCTTTTTGAATATATTTAGTATGAATTTCTTCCATTGCTTTAGCGTTTGCCATTCTTCTATCAAATGCAGTATTGGAAACGCCTCTAGGATTCTTTTGAGGTAAATCAATACCTAATTCTTTAGCAGCTTTTTGCTTTCTTAAATCCTTTTGAGTATATCCAACAGCTAACATTCGAGCGTCCGATAGCTTTTCAGTTGTAGAAGCAATTGATTGTTCTTCTTCAGCAACTTTTTTAGCTTCAGCTTCGGCTTCTTCAGCAGCCTTGGCCTCTTCAACGGCTTTGGCTGCCTTAGTTTCATCCATACCTTTTTTAATAGCTGTTGCTGCAACTGCAGTAGCGGCTAAGATATTATTAATTCCACTTTGAAAAGTTCCCATTAAATATATACTCCTTTCTCTAATTCATAGTATAACTCATTAAGCTCATGTGTTGCAATCTTTGCAGCTGTACTTCTTATTAAAGTAGCTGATAAGAAATGCTGAACTCCATCTTCTAAATGATATGATAGAGTTCCAATAACCTCTAATTTAAATGAAGAATATGTAATCTTGTTTCTTAGAATTTCTTCTTCTTCGTAAGTACATGAATATTCTTCTAAAACTGGCCATATTTTATTGTTTTTAGTATATGGTGTAACTTTATTGATAGAATATGCTAAAGCCTTAACGTTGCCTAAATTATAGTTGAATAAATCAATAGTTAAGTCTTTTTCTTCATTTTGTCTTGCAGTAAGCATTGAATAATCAACAATACCTCCAACTGTAGAACCAATTCCACCTAAAGCACCACCAACGGCTCCTCCAATAGGACCACCAATTTTAGCACCACCAACGGCTCCTCCAATGGCTCCAGTAAATACACCAACACCTAAACCAAATGCAGCCTTTACCCTTTCTTGTGTTTGGTTGAAATCTAAATTCTCTAGGTTTCTAGCAAATACGTTCATATAATTTTTATTATTATATTCATAGTTTTTGAATTGGTCTGTAACAATTGGTAAAGAGAAATCTCCTTGACATATTAAACCTCTAGGATCATCATAATCTCCACCATATAAATTCTTAAAGTTTGGATTTATATGGATATAAGGATTATATGGTCTCATTGTTACGTCTACATTGAAGAATTGAACTCCTCCATTTTTAGCTACCGAGAAGTCAAATGCTCCACTATAGTTAGGGCTACATAAACGATAAAATGTAGTCTCATTTTCTATTTTTAAATCTATTGGAGTTGTACCGGCATAAACACTTTCGTTTATATCAAAAGTAAATGTTGCATTAGTTACATAGAATAAAAACATTGAATTTGAAGCTGCGTCATTTACCCAAGACTTTGAAGCGTCTAAAATTCTATTACCAAATATTGGAGTATCTGGATCATCCACTACTAATACACTACCATATTCTTTTCCACCTACAGTTACATAGCCGTCGCATATACCTTGGTAAGGGCAATAAGGAAGTAATTGAACGTCATATAGATAACCATTTGCAGTTCCTATAGTAGAAATAATACTTCTTAATAGCATATCAGAACAAGCTTTAGTTACTAATCTAGGTCCTCCTGGCATCCATCCAACAATATCCGCAGCTGGAATAACTACAATATTATAATCAGCGTCTAAAGTATTTTGCTTTGTTGAAAAGTCAATTTCCCAACTTATAGTTGAAGAAGTTTCTAACTGAGCTGTTATAGTATATGTAGCTAAATTATATGATAATTGGAATGCTTCGTCTCCCCAATCTCCAGTTCTTGTTAGACCGGAACCTGGAGCGTCAATAACACTTTTCAAATAATCAGTACAATTTGAATTTATAATATCAGTTCTTACAGAAGTAATTGTTTTAGAAACCTTAATCAAATAAAGATTATTTGTACTATCCTTAACATATTGATTATTAATTGATTCAAGGGCTAAGACTTCATTTGCTGTTAAATCATCACTTAATGAAGCTAAACTATTAATTGTAGTAAACTTTCCAGCAAAATTATCATGTAACTTATTAATAGTTGTTGTTGTATCTTGATTAAACCAAATATAATCTCTATCTCTTACTGACATTTCTTCAACGTTCTCACTTAAACCACTTGAAGCTATATTAAAAACTAATAGATTTTGTTTTTGGTATCTATCATCATAAGGATTTGACCAAATTTCAAAAGTTCTATCTTCATATCTAGTTTTAATTCCATTACCATAAATACTTTCACTAATAGGAGTAGTTATAGTAACCATTGGAGTAATATTACCAGTATAAATAGTTCCTTGTTGTCTTGGAGTATTTTTAGCAAAATATAAAGCATACCATGGAGTATAACTTCTATCTTGTAATAATCTTTCACTCTTTTTTATTTGATTAAAATTAAAGCCTTCGCTATTGAAAATTAAAGGATTGGTTCCGTCCTTTATCCATCCTCTATGAAGAATCATTGGAGCTGTAGACCAATAACTATATAAGTCTACAAATAAATCTCTTCTTAATTGGATATTATTTTGACCTCCTCTAGTTCTTTTCATTTCAGTAACAAACCAACGGCTTTCTATTGTATCGTTATTATCTGTAACAATAACATAGTCTCCTTCTAAACCACTATAATTTATTGTATGACTTGTTTCTACGCCGTCATTATAATTAAAGTTTACTGGTTTTTGTGCAGTACCAACAGAATAAATAGGCGTACCATAATCAGTTAAGGAAGCCTCTTTCTTAAAAATTCTATTAAAATAATTGTTGTAATTGTATAAATATAATTTACTCATAGATAACCTCCTTAATTGGAAAATAAGGGAGCATTTTACTGCTCCCTTATATAATTTACTCAGTTACAGCCTTAATTGTAATAAATGGATAATTCTTTAAATATTGTAAAGTATTATGACCAAATGTTAAATAATGGTTTTCAGTAAGTGAGCGTGGATTGAAGAATGTAGTACCTACTTCAAATGCTGACATATAAGGTGGTAACTTAGTTAAAACCTTACAAATTACGTCTGCTTGTTCGATATATACTTCTCCATAATTGAAATTACCGCTAGAAGCTAAGATTGTAGCACCAGCTGGAATTTCTTGACCAGGGAATACATGGTAAACTGTGTCACTAACTGTAACCTTCTTTTCTACAGCTGCTCTAATTGTACCATTTGCATTATTAGAACCTGGAGTATAAGCACCATTGTCTGAATCAATTGGCTTACCAGTTGTTGGAGTTGAATCAGAATAAGTTGCTACATTTGAAGAAGTAATTAAAGTACCAAAATACTTAGAAGGTAAAACTCTACCTACAAAAGTCTTTTGTAATTCTTCATTATGGAAGATAGAAGGTAAATCAATCTTCTTTACAGCATTTACGAACTTAGCATTCCATACGATACGAATATCGTCTTCTGCATAAGATCTTAAATAACCATAATCATTGTAATCTTCAGTATAGTCTCCCATATCTGTAAATAAATCAGCCATTGACTTAGCGATATTTTCTCCAGTTGAATTACCATCAGCATTGATTGTGATAGTTTGAGATTGCTTTCCTTGAGTTGTTTCAGTAGTACCAATATATACATTGTATAATGTACCATCATAAACCTTCTTAGTTTCTCTCATCCATCCTAACATAACTCCATTAAATGAAGCGAATGTTCCTTCATCAGCGAATGCACGCTTTGTCATGTAGTTATCAGTAGTTAATCTAATTTGACGGAAAATATCTAACTTAATAGCTTGTACTTCTGGATCATCAGCTCTATCTAAAGCTAGTAAGTTTGAAGCTTCAGAATCAGCTCCCCAAGGATTTGATTCTAATACATTAGTTGCATAATAAAGTTTAGTATCTCCATATAATGTACCATCAACTCTAGCTTCATCAACTAATGTTTGGTGCTTACCTAAGTTATCAGCAAAAACTTGCTGACTAATAATCATGTTTGCCAAAGTGCTATAAATTTCATTTGGCGTTAAAGTGAATGCATTTTGAATTGGCATTTTGTTTTTTCTCCTTTTCTATTTTTTCTTTATTGAAGTATCTTTGACACGTCTCTGATATTCATTTAAGAAAACATTAGGATCTCCATCTGCAGCGTCTACCATTTCTTGGAATACTGTTGCAACTTTATTTGCACGCTCATAATCCGCAGCCGTTGCTGCAATCTTTTCTCCTTGTGGCACGAATGGATCCTCTTCTCCAGCCTCAAGTAAAGCGTCTCTTAAAGCTAAAACATTTGTGATATACTCCAAGTTTGTTTGGTCCGGATTATTGAAGACCTTATCTCTTAAAGTTTTAATATCATGTTCAGGAGCTTCAGCTTCGCTAGGTTTGTACCCTTCTCCGTTGATTAGGGAACCTAAAAGCATTTTATTCTCCTCTCTAAGTTTGTCATACTTAGATTTATCAACGCTATTTTTCTTAAGCTCATTAATGGCGGCTATGTAGTCTGCGTTTTCTACTTCATTTACCTCGTCTCGCTCTAATATTTTTTCATTATTTTCCATATATATATTTCTCCTTTAATTATAAATTATTTTTTGTTTTTAGTAAATGCAAATTAGGAAATTCATGAATGAAAAATTGTGGTTTGCGGGCCTCGCATAGAGTAGCACCTCTTCGGCTGCATTCTACTACTATGATTATTTTAAATATATTCATGGTTCTCAGTATGCATTAATCTAATTACCTCTCGGCTTCAGAAGATTCATGTTCTTTTGAAATTGCTTAAAGGTAATTAAATCCTTAAATTTGAAAGCTCTATAATCAAACATTGTTATAACATTTGTCATAGACTTTACGTCATATATTTCATCCAAGTAAGGCCTCATAGCTATGGCCCTAACATTTTCTTTATTATACTTAGCTATGCAATTGGAATCCCATACGGTAAACCAATCTATTGGCTCCTTACTAAATTTTATCACATTTATAGGCTTTTTTAAACGGCCTTTATATATCAATGTATCATCAGTGCTTATTTTATTAGTAAATGTTGAAGCTGTCGGCATTAATATATCAGCTATTGTTCCTTTTCTTCTCTCAGTATAAGCTTCTGTAGGAGCCATATATTCCATTACTGCTCTCTTACCAAAATCAACGTCCTTATACTTATGATTTACTCTTGCTAAATCACTATCATTTTTACATTGATTTAATTCATTTAAATAATCTATTAATGACTTTTTATTCTTTACTAGACTATATCTACCAAATTCTTCTGGAATAAAATTAAATGCACATAGTAAATCGGAAGCCTCTTCTAAGGTATTACCAATACATATTACTCTTATTCTTTTCTTTGTACTTCTTACTAAGTTCTCTAATTGATTAGTAAATGAATAGACAATATCAAATGAACGCTTTTCGGATTTTTCTCTATTCATTTCATCCATACAAATATTATAATACATTGAAGGATCATCCAAAAACTCTTTATCGAATAGACCACTACCTTTGTCATTATAGAATGTACTAATAGCGAATACTCTTGCCATTAATTTCTTCTCTAATATTTTAGTTTTGCCATTCTTATCTGGTTTACTTCTTCTAGTAACCTCATAAACATTTGTGCCATTGGTAGTTAAATCAATATTGTATTTTCTTCTTAAATCAGGATCAATTAATTTCTCAGCATTATTAGTAAGTAGGTTGCCGGCTGAGGTATCAGTAAGTCTTAACCATACAAATGGTCTTTGATATTTTCGCCATTGATTTAAGAAAAATTCAGTAACGGCATAAGATTTACCAGCTTCTCTTCCTCCTAAAAGGAAATAAAATATAGCCCACCAGTAACCTAGAATACTATTTAACTTATACCATTCTCTAGTCTTTAGTTCAGCAATTTTCTTTTGCCTTCTTGTTTCTCTTCTAACTTGAGCATGAAGAGTGGCTACTGATTTTGTTTTTCCTCTTACCATTTTCTTCTACCTTTTTGAGATAAATCTTTTATTAATTCAGCTTGGTCTATTAATCTATCAAATGAATAACCACTTACATACATTAAAGAAGCACCAGTTCCAGCTTTTGGAGATTGGAACTCTAAGAAATAAGAATCTCCATATTTATAAACTACGCAAGCTTTACCATGATAATCAAAATATCCTAAAAATTGATATTTATTATACTCAATTCTTTGAATACCTTCATGATGGTAAAATATTTCTTTTATTTCCTCATTACTTTTTATTAATTCATGAAAATTTCTTTTTCTAACATAAGAAGCGTCCCAATCTTTATTTAAATCTTGGCTTCTTGCTTCACTTTTCATAGCTTCTGTTACTGTATATTTTTTCTTTGTTTTAGGATTTTGAAATTTCATTTTTTCTAGAATCAATTGCTTAAAAGCATTATATTTGTTTCCGCCATAAGTTTTTACCCAAACATCATTAATATTTTTATCTATTTGTTTTTTATTTTTTAAATAAACTGCTCTTATATAAGCTAAATCTGATTTGTATTGACTTCTTTTCTTTTTTGCTTTAAGTTGCATAATTCAATCACTCCTTTTTCTTTATTAAATTCATATTTATTAGCTTCTATAAATGGAATATCATCAGTAAGAATATCGAACCCATTAGGAAAAGCATTTTTAAACCATTCTTTTGACCTACCACGCATTGAAGGTAAATCTTTATTCCATTGATAACCACTTTTGGAATATGCAAATGAACCCT
Source organism: Bacilli bacterium (assembly GCA_045634565.1). Classification (GTDB taxonomy): domain Bacteria; phylum Bacillota_I; class Bacilli_A; order RF39; family UBA660; genus UMGS1613. Next base: position 4,978 of record JAZRAM010000009.1, on the reverse strand, counting down.
TATGCTCAACTTTAAATTGTCCTACTTTAGGACCAACTAATTTTTCTAAATCAGGTCTTGGTTCTTTAGATATAATTGAATCCGTATTTGAATATAAAGTATTTTCGTCAATTAATGATTCAATATAGTATCTAGCTCTACTAAGAATACAACTATGGATAAAAGGATTTTTTCTTCTTATATATCCAACAGCATAATTCAACGTTTGCTTTACTCTATCAGCTTCTACTCCCTTAGCCTTTTCTCTCTTTTTATAAAAGTATTCTACAAAACTTTTAAATGGAGATTCTATAGCTGGAAATATATATTCAGCTAAATAACCAGGTTCAAATATTGCATAAAAGTGAGATTCATTTGTTAAACCACATTCCATTTGTCTAAAACCTATCTCGCCTTCTTTAATAATACTATTTCTTCTAGGAAGGACATTAGTGTCTGGAATTGGTTCTAACATAGCTGCAGAATATGCACTACGTCTATCATAACAAATACAATTTTCAAATCTCATATTAATATACTTAGGATTGAAATAAATTAAACCAGCAACGGAACCTAATGACCAAGTATCATATTCAGGATCATAATAATCTTTATTTCCAGTTAAATCTACTACTCCTTTATGGCTCATTCTTTGAAGTACATTGAATGCTCTCATACCACTTACTGTTTGATGGTGTTCGGAACCATCCAAATAAAATATATATTCAGCATAACGGTTTCCATTTCCACAGTACCTTAATATAATTCTAGCATACATAATATCTAAGGTATAATATGCTCTTTTAATTTTTTGCAAATTTACCCAAGCTTCAGAAGGAGCCAAGATTCTATTGTCTCTACAAAATCTTAAATGTTTATTCATTTCTCTCACGTCATGAACGAAAACTATTCTTCTATTACTAAACATTTTTACTCCTTTCTAAAATGGTAGCAATTCAAATGGTTTTAGTTTCTTCAACATTTCTTCATCACAATAATTATTCTTTACCCATTCTATAATCTCTTCAAATTTATGTTTAGCAAAAGGCTTATAACCATTATTATGACAATACTCTCTATAGTCTTGGTAATCAATAATATGGCTATGTGTATGAATATATTTGTAATAAAGGCCAACGTTGTTAGTAGTAACCAAATAGCAATTGGTTTCATCCTTAAAAGGTTCTTTCCATGAATCAATATCATTTTCATCATAGATATAACCAACTTCAGAAGCACATATAATGAAATCAATTAAGTCTTCCCTACTCCATTTCTTATTTTTAAAGTTTGGATTCGGATTGCTTATTTTTGTATTTCTTGAATAATATACTATTCTTCTTAACATACCGGTATCTGATATATCTATCTTAGGTGCTTGATTGCAGCAAAAGAATAATGCTGATTGAGCTTTAGTAGTATATGTAGAACCATACTTTTCGTTTACTTGTATGTTTTGTTTTGAAACAATTGTTTTAACAACCGGTAAATTTACTTCTCCAGTTCCTAATTCATCAGAAGCTATAAGTCTATGCTTTAATGCTTCAGCTAAAATAAATGGATCTCCTAATGAACCTAAAGGAGTTGAAGCTACGTCATTGTCAAATAATTGTTTTATAATATTCAAGAATGTTGACTTACCACTACCGCCAATTCCAGTTGTGATAAAAAATGCTTCTTGTTCCGGATGGAATAATAATATATATAATATTATTAATTGCTTATCATCCAATGGAAACGGACATTCTTTAGGCATATATCCCTCACTTTTAAGCTGCATAGCCTCTTTAATGATTGAAGGTCTATACCAATCTTCTTTATCTTCAGCCATTGGATTATTGACTATTCCATTTTTCATATACTTCAAATCACGTTCATTTATGATTGTCTTTGTATGATTGTAATAAATCTTATGCAAATATTTATCTATATTCTTTATTTCATTTTCATTATAGAAAAATTTACCACTTATGAACTCTATATTTGATTGAAGAACCAACTCAGTTAAAAATGAATCATCATATTTTTTCATTTTTAACGCCTCCAATCTTTATCTATTATTTCTTTGTCTTAGCTGTATTTGATTATCTTTTAAGATTTTATATACTGTAGCTTTAGTTAAATTCTTTTCAATAGAAATTTGTTCAAGGCTCATTCGAGCGTCTACATATAAATTTATTATCTCCTGAACCAATATTAAGTTATCGCTAATATTTGTTAAATTATAATCTTTTTTAATCATTTTGCCATTACCTCATAAATATTAATTTTTGTAGCTACGTCATAAACTACATACTTTTCATTTTTAGCTAATCTAAATTTTAAGCCATCACAATAAGACTTAGCTGCAAAGTATGTTCTAAACGGAAGTGGTTCCCATATTGGAGAAATTTCCCATTTGCCATCTGTGAGAACTTCCAGTATTACTTGGTAACTATTATTATAAATTTTATTTTCATTTTTCTTTTGAGTATATCCTTCTCTGTTCATATTCCTCAATTCCTTTCTTAATTTCTTCATCACTTGTCAATTCTAAATACATTTCTATCCAATCTAAAGCACGAGATACACCTAAATGAAATTCTAACCAATTATATTCTGAATTTTCTATAACTTCTTTATAGGAATGAGTTTCTAACCAAACTTTAGCTAAAGTATAGGTAGTTTCATTTCCATAGGGATTAAATTTTTCATTCATATTTTTTCCTAAATCTTTTCAATGCTTTTGAATAATAATAAATTTGACGTTGCATTTTTTTATATTGTGCTCTTTTAAAATTATAGTAATATTCATAAGTTTTCCCACGATAAAGAGGGTGATTTTGTAATCGTTTATACTTAAAATGCAGTGAACGACCAATATATTTTTTTCTAGTAATCTTATTCATTTAACAATTCCAACTTTCCTTCATTATTCATTTTAGCTACATAGATAAGTCCTTTTGAAGTCCATATTGCGCCATAGATTTCTTTGTGATTTTTATAATTAAACTCATAATCTAAACTATTTCTCCAACTTTCAATTAAAGGTTCTTTTGGACTAATATAAATAGGGGCTAATAATTCGTTATTATACACAAACTCATCGCACAATTCTTCTATTGTGTCGGCTTCTTTAATAATATGTTCTTCAAAAATGTAATTTCCATAAGGTGCTGAACCTCTTACAATTATTAGACCTTTATCATTATCATGCACTCTTTCATATACTCCGAATGCGGTTTTAACATATTTCATATTATTCACTCCAAAAAATCAAATATATTTGTTTGTTTATCTTTAACTTCTTCAATTATTGCATGAGGTATTATAATATACATTTCCTTATGGTAAACAACTACCCCCTCATTTGTATTTCTTACAACTTCAACAATATCTCCTTTATTTATAAATTTATTAGAATATGGTATTTGAAATTGTGTTTTAAGTTTAGCTTTCATTTGGTTCCTCCTTAGTACCAGGCGTTAAAAAAAATTCATCCTCAGCTTCAAAGCAAAATATTGAATCAACAAATATGTAAGGATATTTTTTCTTGCCATCCTCAATTTTTACTTCATAAATATAAGGTTTTGTTAAATTACATTTGTAAACGGTCAAGAACCCGGTTCTCAATCGTGATAGATCAATTAATTTATTAAATTTTACATTTATGGCTTTTTTCTGATAGCCTCTATTCTCTTCGCCCTTAACTTTAATATTTATAAATGTGTAGACGTTTGGATATTTTTGGCCATCTTTTTCCTTCCATTCCACAATTATTTTAAAACTTTCTACTTCTTGGATCTCTTCCTTCATTTGCTTAAACTCCCTTAAAATTCCCATGCAGCAACCTTGCCACCATTTCATTAATTTATAATCATTAGGGCGGCAAAGCTTGGCCGCGTGCTTCTATTAGTGAAATATTTTTTAATTCTTTTTGAAAAAACTCGGAATCATTCTCAATTAGTGATATAATAAACTTTTTACTCATAATTAAAAAGGCCCTAGAAAATGCCGGGGCCCTTTTCCTCCTTTTCTTGATATTCTGTTGTTATTGTGTAGCGTTTTGGATCTTCTAACTCTAAATGATAATGAATCGCAAATATTAAGAAATCTATTTCAACAGTGCCGGCATAGTAACTGACTTCTAACTGCTCCACCTGGTCCGCCTCAACTGCTGGCTGTTTTAATAAATTATCATATATTTTTATTTTAAAATAAGTCTTTTCCATGTCTGTTATTTCCCTTCTTTTCTTTGGTTCTCTTCGTATGCTTGAAGCATTCTAGAATAATGTACTTTTTTAGCTCTATAGTAAGGATCTTCAACAATGATATAATAGCCGCTTGAATCTTTGTGAATTGTATTTTTTATTAAATTTGAGTAAAATTCAACTACTTTTTCATTTTTTCTCATGTTCTGGCCCTCCTAACAAATGCCAAAATAGCAAGCTACAGAATAAGTTACTTCTTCGTAAGCATACCATGACATAAGATTTTGATTGTGTGTTTCTAACACAAAAGGATCTTCTTTGTCAAAATCTTTAAGGTCTGCCGGCTGTAAGTCGTTTTCTAATAATAATTTTTCTATCTCGTTTTTATGGTCTTCAAAAAATTTCAAAGTGTCCGCATAGTATATCATACTTGATACTGTACCATTAATACATCCATATTTTAAAATATCTTTTAGATGGTTTTCTAAATCTGCTGCTGGTGTTTCTAATAAGTCATTAATAACCGCTTTAATTAGTGAGCTTTGGCTTTCTTCTGCAAATTTTTTAAGGTTTTTCTTTGTTAATTTCATGTTGTCTCCTTCCTGGTAGATTGCCCAGGGCTCAATTTTTAGGCTTAGAGCTTCCTTTTATTATATTGTAGCATTGTTTTATTTTTTTGTCAATATTTTTTATATAAAAAAAACAAAATATTCAATTGTTAAATAATAGATCCATGAAGGGGGAGACCAACCAGCAGCAGCAACAACCGAAACAACATGACCAATATATAATTCCAAATTTAAGTTTTC
>JAZRAM010000008.1:0-5560 GCA_045634565.1 Bacilli bacterium | reverse complement strand
GATGTAACATGTATACGAATAAAAAATTATTAATTTTAGGAGGGTCTGAATTTCAAATACCACTAATTTTAAAGGCCAAAGAACTTGGAATCCTTACTTATGTAGTTGATATTAGTTTAGTAGCACCTGCTATGAAATATGCAGATTATAAATATCAATCAAGTGTTAAAGATATTGAAAAAATATTTGAAATTGCACAGGAAATAAAGCCAGATGGTGTAACTGTAGGAATGGTAGATATAGCAATTCCTGCTTGTGCTAATGTTATAGAAAAACTTAATTTAAATGGAATTAGTGTTGAATCTTCAATAAAAGCTACAAATAAATATGAAATGATTAAATGTTTTGAAGCATTGAATGTTCCAAGTCCTAAATTTCAATATATATCTAATGAAGATTTAGATAAAATTAATAAATGTGAAATAGATTTTCCTGTTATTATTAAACCCATAGATATGGCGGGGTCAAGAGGAATTTATTTAGCTAATAATAATGAAGAGTTTTTAGCTGCACTAAAGGAAAGTTCTAATATTGGAGATTCTGGTAGTTTACTAGTTGAAGAATATATGGTAGGTCCAGAAGTAAGTGTTGAACTTGTTATTTCAAAAGGAATTCCGAGAGTTATTCAAATAACAGATAAATCAACAACAGGCGCTCCACATTTTGCTGAAATAGGTCATTTACAACCATCAAAGTTAGATGAAAAAATAAAAGAAAAAATAAAGGAAGTTGCTTGTGGCGCGGCGAAATCTTTAGGACTTTATAATAGTTTAGGGCATGCTGAACTTAAAATAACTGATGAAGGTCCAAAAATGGTAGAAATAGGTGCTAGAGCTGGTGGAGATGCAATAGGAGAACAACTTATATTGCTTTCTACTGGTGTTGATTTTGGTAAAATTGCTATTGATATTGCTTTAGGCTACGATATAGAAATACCAAACACTACTAATAAAGTTAGTTGCATAAGATTTATTCAATCAAAAAAAGGTATTTTAAAAAGTTATACAGGAGTAGAAAATGCAAAATCACTAAATAACATTTATGATGTTAAATTTACTGGTGTCATAGGTAGAGAATATGACGATGTAGTAGATAATTCTGGAAGATTAGGTTATGTTATCGCATATGGAGAAAATTATGATGATGTAATTACTGCTTGTGATAAAGCTATTGAAACTATCAAAGTAGAATTCGAAGGTGAAAATTAATGAATACTATTGATATTGGAAGTTATGTTGAATATCCACTTGAAAGAGGGAAAGAATTATTCCAAGATATAAAAGACAGTGATAAAATAAGATTAAATAGTTGTAGAGCTGCAATACTTCATTCAATAAGGTGTTATAATGTAAATAAGGTATGGATTGCTAAATATCAATGTGATGTTGTTAAAGATTTTTTACTTAGAAATAACGTTGAAGTTTTTGAATATGATATTGATTTAGAATTTAAACCAATTTTAGAGTCCAATGATAAAGATACTGCTATAGTTTTGACAAATTATTTTGGTATATTAGGAGATAAGCATTTTGATCCTTTAATAGAAAAGTTTGAAAATGTAATAATAGATAATGCTCAAGCGTTTTTCTACCACCCTAAAGAAAATTGTTTAAATTGTTATTCTCCAAGAAAATTTGTTGCATCTCCAGACGGTGCTTATGTAATCGGAAAAAATGTTAATAGATTTGAATATGAAGAAGATATGTCATCTAATACTTGCCAATTCTTATTTATGAGATATGAATATGGATGTAATGGAGAAGGTTATAAAAATAAGAAGGAAAATGATTATAGAATCGATGATTCTGAAATCTTAAAAATGTCAAAATTAACTTACTGCTTATTAGATTCCTTCGATTATGATGATATAATTGAAAAGAGAAAAAAGAATTTTGAATATTCTAGAAAGTTATTTGATAAATTTAATGTTATTGATATTGATAAAATAGCAGATCCTGATTGTGTGCCTATGGGATATCCTTTATTAATCGATGATATAGATATTATATCTAAATTTCATGAAGAACATATATATCAGGCTAGATATTGGCAGTATATGTTAGATGAATATGATAAAAACTCTTTAGAATATAGACTTGCTAGTAGATTAGCGCTTATATGTACTGACCAAAGATATTCAGAAGAAGAAATGGATTTACAATATAAAATAGTAATTGACTTATTAGAAAAACAGAAAGAAGGTATATAATGTATTATTTAAATAAAAATATTAAAGACTTAGATAGAATTTTTGATCAACACAAAAGAGAAGGTTTTTTAAGATTAGATTTAAATGAAAATCCTACTGGATTATCTCAAGAATTTATAGATAAAGTTTTAAAAGGAATTACTCCAGAATTTATTTCTCAATATCCAGAAACTTTAGAATTTACTGAAACTTTAGCTGATTACTTAGGAACAGATATTGAACACATTAATCTTGTTAATGGTTCTTCTGAAGGAATTAGAAATATTATACAAGCATATACAAGTGAAGATGGAAATATTCTTGGTGTAACTCCATCGTATGCTATGTTTGAAGTTTATTCAAAAATGTATAATAGAAATTTTATACCAGTAGAATACACTAACGACTTAAAACTTCCAATTGATTCTCTTTTAGAAAAAATGACAAAGGATATACAATTGTTAATTATTGTAAATCCTAATAATCCAGTTGGAAATGCATATACAAATGAAGAATTAGAAATGATTATAGAAAAAGCAAAAGAAAATGAAATAACTATACTAATAGATGAAGCTTATTATTATTTTTATGATAATACATTCATTAAATATGCTTTAGAAAATGATCATATTTTCTTAACTCGTACATTTTCTAAATTATTCTCGCTTGCTGGATGTAGACTTGGTTATGTAGTAGGGTGGCCAGAAGGAATAAAAATGATTCAAAAATTGTGTACACCTCATAATGTAAATGCGTTTAGTATGAGATTTGCAAAAGCTATTTTAGACGAGCCAAGTATGATAGAAGAGTTAATAAACAAACATAAAGAAGGTAGAGATTATTTAATTGAGTATTTAAAAGAAAACAATTATGATTTTAATGCTTTAAATGGTAATTTCATGTTTATTAAACCTAAAACAGATCCTGAATTATTAGTTAAAAGAATGAAAGAAGAAAAAGGTATTCTTATAAAAACTTATAATGGTATTGGTAAACTTGGTAAATGTTTAAGAGTTACAACAGGTGAAAAAATAGCGATGGAAAAATTTATTGAAGCTTTAGTTGCATTAGATAAATAAGTGTAAAAAAGATTAAATTAAATGTATAATTTAATCTTTTTCTTTGATTTAATTGATTAAAAGTCTTATATATGTTAAAATGTTATATAGAAATGGAGTATGATTATGGACGATAAAACATTAAGAAAATTACAATTAACAGAATTAGATATTTTAATTGAAATAGATAAAATTTGTAAAGAAAATAATATTCAATATTTTTTAATAGGCGGAACGCTTTTAGGTGCTGTAAGACATAAAGGGTTTATTCCTTGGGATGATGATATAGATGTAGGGATGATTAGGTCTGATTATGAAAAATTTATTGATCTTTGTTTAAATAAAAATGTTTTAGGAGAAAAATATTTTTTACATTGTAATGAATCAGATGAAAACTATTTTATTCCTTTTATAAAAGTTAAAAAGAATAATACAACATTTGCAGAAGAAAATATCGATAATATACAAACTCATAAAGGAATATTTTTAGATATATTTCCTTATGATAATGTTCCAAAACAAAAATCTATTATGCAAAGAGCTCAAGCTATTATTGTAAGAAACATACATTATGCAATATATGTTAAATACAACGTTTATAGTTTAAAAAATAAAAAGAGAAAAGTACTTACTTGGATTTTTACATTGTTACCAGTAAAAACATTGAAAAAAATGAATAGATATTTTTCAACAATCTTTGAGAAAAGAAAAAATAATAAATATATGGTATCTCTTGCAGGTTCTTCTTCTTATGAAGAGGAAACACTTTTAAAAGATAGATTATTTCCTTTGAAAAAAATTAAATTTGAAAATCTTGAATTTGATGCTTTTAATGATGATGATTATTATCTATCTCAATTATTTGGTGATTATATGAAATTACCACCAAAAGAAGATAGAAAAACTCATAAACCAAAATATATAGATTTTGAAAAAGGAGAATGTAGAGTACATGAGAACAAAAAAGACGTTTTATAATTTTGTTTGTGAAGTTGTGCCTTTAATAATAATTTCTTTACTCGGAATTTTTAAATTAAAAATTTTTATACAATCACTTGGAACTGAAATTCTTGGTTTATATCAATTATTTAGTCAAATAATGGTGTATGTTGCACTAGTAGATGGAGGTCTTACAAGTGCAGTACTTTATGCTTTATATAAACCTAATGTAGAAGGTGATGATAAAAAAATAAGTCAAATATTATCAGGTGCTAAAAAAATATTTAGTTTAATTGGCGCTTTAATGTTTGGTATAGCAGCAATAGTTGCTTATATTGTTCCTTTTTTTATCAAAGATTTTACATTTGATTATATGTATATTGTAGTAGCATTTACATTATTTTCATTAAGTAATATTGTTGCATACTTTTTTGTTCCATATACTACATTGTACGAAGTAAAAGAAAAAAAATATGTTGTAAGTTTAGCAACTCAATCAGGCCAAATATTACAAAATATATTAGAAATTATTTTATTGCTTTGTGGATTTAGTTTTATTAGTATTTTGATTATGCATAGTATAATCAAGTTAATTTCTAATTTAGTAATATATTTTAAATATAAAAAAGAATATCCTGAGTATTCTGTTAACGAGAAAGAAAAAGATACTAAATTTTCAAAACAAATAAAGCATTTAATGGTTCATAAAATAAATGGTTTAATTTGTTATAATATAGATGTTCTTATAATTTCTAAATTAATGGGTTTAACGAGTGTTGCTATATATTCAACATATAATTATATAATAAATATGTTAAGACAAATTTTAGATAAAATAAGTGGATCTATGATAGCGATTATAGGGAATTCACTTACTGAAAATGTTAAAGAAACAAAAAAAATATTTAATGAGTTAAATTCAATGATGTATTTTATAGCAATCATTATTTGTGTGCCTTTAACTTTTGCTCTTAATTCATTTATAGATATTTGGTATGAAGGAGAAATACTTACTAGTTTTGTTATAGCAATTTCTTTCTCTGTGTATTTGTTTGGATTTATAATAAAGACACCAATTACAACTTATGTAACATCAGCTGGATTATTTAAAGAAACAAAGAAATGTGCGATAACTGATACAGTTGTTAATTTGGTTTTATCACTAATTTTAGTATATAAATTTGGTATAGCAGGAGTAGTAATCGCTACCACTATATCAGTACTAATAGCTGAATATATAATGAAAAACGTTATTATACATAAGCATATATTTAAAGAAAAAGTTTTACCATTTTATATAAATAATATAAAATTTATTATAATTTTTATTATAGACTTATTACTTGCTTACATAGCATTAAAATATATACCAAAA
>JAZRAM010000007.1:0-8711 GCA_045634565.1 Bacilli bacterium | reverse complement strand
ATTAAACGTGTCATTGTTTATTATGATGATAATTCGTTTGATGAATTTGAAAATTGATTTTTCCTATAATTTATATTATTAGCATTTTTTTTTTATTTATAAAATTTTCAAAAACAATAAAATACACAAAAAACAAAGAAATATTAAAGAAAAATTTTACAAAAAAACAATAAATATTAAACCTATAAATAATTATAAATCAATAAAATAAACAATAAAAAAAACAAAGCTTTTTTTGCTTTGTTTTTTTTTATTAGCGTATTATTTTTTTTTCTTGCAATCAATATGATTGTTTTTCTAACTTTTGATCTTCATAGTAAAGTTCATTTCCTACAATTTTGAGTCCTGAATAATAATCAGTTTCATCGATAATGACTAAATTATTATAAGAATCTACAGCATAAGACAAAAACTTATTTTTTAACAATTTTATATCATAAGATTCCTCAAATTCTTTTAATGTCATTGTTGTACTTAAATCAGGACATGAAACAGAACCGTAATAATCTTCATATTTCATCAACATTTTATCAGCAGTAAAAATAAAAGAAACTTTATAACTAAGATCAACTGTTGCAGGATGATCCAAATATGTAGTTTCTATAATTTCACGCTGATATTGAGGATTATTCCAGATTCCAATTAAAAAAGAAGATTCTACATCTTTATAAATAGTTTCAATTTCTTTATCCTTATAAATATTATTAACAATTTCTTTATCTTCAGATTCACATGAAATAAGACTATTCAAAAAGATAAAAAGAACGAAAAATAAAGGCATTTTCTTTTTCATAAAAAAAACGGTATTAAAAATTTTTAATACCGCAAAGATAAGTTTTTTATCATTTAAGACAAAATCTAATATAATTTACTTGTACAAACGATTTTGCAAAAAGCAAATCAAAACAAAAAAAATTATTGATTGTAATCAAAGAATGAAAATTAACATTTGATAAACTAAATGTTTTGTCAAGAACTGGATAAACTGAATCATCTGACACCACATCAAAACAATAATAGAGAACATCTCCAGAAGTAGTCAAAACATTACGTTCATCATCAAAACGAGAATTATTAAATAAACGATTTTCTGCTAATGAATCATATTCTCCATTCGTTCGACGAGAACGACACCCAAAAGACCAAGATAAATTATCCGGAGAAACTTTCAACAATGAAGAAGCAATTTCTTTGATATGTTCAAAATTATAATTATTCATCATTTGAATTATCTTTTTTAGAAGAAGAACGATCCATTAGAGAAATAAGCCACCCAAATAACAATTTCATAAAAGAATGACCAATATATTTAAGTTTTTCTTTGTCCATATTTTTTATTTAAATAATTAAACACCAACCGAATAATAAAAGTAATAACAAATTGAATAACAAAAACAAAAACAGAAGTTAAAAATTCAATAGAAAATAAAGACCCAAGAAAATTAAGTGATAAACAACACATTAAGTATTCAAAAATTCTTTCCATTAAATTCCTGCTTTTAAAAATAATTCATTCCAAGCTTTGTATTTGTTTTCAGATAATTCACACATTAACCACTGTTTTAAATCTTTGTCTTCTCCAGATAATAACAAAGACGGAGATCCAAAGAAAGAATATCTTCGCAAACCAAACTTATTATAAACCTTAACTAACGATAACGGACTTTTGACGAGAAAAATACGAATACTTTCAATCGTAGATTCATCAGTTCCGGTGCTTTCCATAGATTCATACAAAGTGTTTGCTAAAGATTCTGCTTGATCATCTGTAATTAAATTTTCAGCTGTAGGATTTGATTCAACAACAGGGTTTCCCGTTGCTGAATCAACTTGAACCAACGGAGAAAAAGAAATATTTAACTTTTTAAAAACATACCCGAAAACAAACAATAAAATAATCCCTATATAAAACTTTTGATATTTTTTATTTGTAAATAGATCTTTTTTCATTTTCATAAAACTTGTTTTGCTTGATTATACATACTTTTAGAAATTTTATAACCACTTTCCATTATACCCATGTAGTATAAAATTTTATAAAAATCTCCGGAATCATATTCAATAACAAATGAAGGTTCAATTCCTACACTTTTAGAGACATAAGAAATATAATTTTCTGTATTATTTTCAATAGCTGGAGCCCATTTTGATACAATTTTTTCAATTGTATTATATCCTTGTGAAATATAATTTTTTAACAACAATATAGACGCACGAACCCCATAAACCATTTCAGAAAAAACACAAAAACCTTTGTTAGATCCTGTTTGACCTTTCCAATTATTATAAACAGAATAACGAATATTAAGAGGATTGTTATTTCTTATTCCAAGAGCAACAGTAGTTAAATCAGAAGAATTTTCTACTACCATTTTTTTTTACTTGTAGTTTTACGATACGCTAATAAAACAACAATTCCAACAATAACATACCAATACTTTTTAGCATAAGTTTTAACTTTTTCAAATACTTCTGAATTCATAATTTACAATTTTAATCATTAATATTATTTTTATTTTCCAAATCAATAACTCCATCATGAATTAAAGATTGTTTAAAAGCATTAACCGCAGTAACTGCAGCTTTAATCAGTTTTGAATAGAAATCAATCTTTTCAATAACAATAAGAATTTTAGTCTTTCCCATTTTTTTTCAAATAAAATACCCAATTTTTAATTATTTAAGAAAAGAACCACAATAACCACCATTTGGTGCCAAAGGATTACATACAAGGCTATAATCTCTAATAATAAGTTTTTTAGTATTAAGATTAAACAAACCACTTGTATGAACAACACGCTTTTGGTCCTTAAAAGTTAAGGTAACAAACAAATTAAGGTATTCATTACCACTTTGAGAAACGTGCTTTTCCGTTCTTTTATAAGGTCGAGCATACACAGACATTAATCCAGCCGCCTTACTATAATTCCAAGCCGAAAGAACCGGAGAACCATCAGACATCATTTTTATTTTACAACCAGAATGTTTTTTCTTCTGGCGAGGAACATACCCACGATTATAAGATGAATATCCCCCATAATTTTTACGATAAAACATAATTTATTTATTTTTTAGTTAGTAGAAAAATCAACAAGAAAAACAAACCAATCAACGCAATAAGAAAATTATTACCACTATCTGTAACAGCATGTGCTTTTTCAACTTCTGCAACAGCTTGATCCTTTTGAATACTTGTAACATCAAGACCATTTCCGGCAATTTTCAAATCCCCATTTTGATAAGTTGGTGTTCCATTTTTTGCACGTTCTAATTCAGCTTGTGCCAAAGTTAAGGAAGCTTTGCCATTATAAACCGTTGATGTAATAGTTGCAGCACTATTACCAACAGTAGCAAGACCTTGAGCAACTTCCCCAACAGAAAAATTTGTCAAACCAGCCATAATAAAAACACTCCAATAATTAAACTAATCACATATTTTTTATAACTCACTTTTTTTACATCAGAACTTTTAAATTTATCTTCTTGATCATCTTGAATAACATTTTCTCCATCATTTTGACTTATATTCTCATTCTCATTGTTAGAAGGTTCACCAAGTCCATTCGTCATTGAAAATGGAGCTGGTTCTAAATGAAGTTCCAATTTAGAAGTTTGTTCAGAATAAATATCTTCAATAGACCGATTTAAAGAAATATTTTTACCTGTATCAACATCATAAGAAACAAAATCAATAAATTCTTGATCCAAATAAAGATGAAAATCTTTTAATGCTAATTTTGAAAATAATTGTCCTTTTTGTGCCAAATAAATAATAGTTTTAAAATATAACGAATAAAGAGGTAAACACGTATAATTAAGGACAATTCCAGCATCAAAAAACATAACAAGAACAACTAACTCATTAACCTTTTTATAATCAAGTTTTGCCAACTGATCCAAAGTAAAACTAAAATTTGAACCAATATAATTACTCAAAGTTTGCATTATTGCAACAGAAAGCACCATTTTAGAATCATATTTACCAAACAGAATAGCATCTTGAAATTTTCTATCTGCCTGTTCTTGTTGTGCTAAATAAGAAACTGAATCAAAACTTAACAACGAATCTATTAACCCTAAATCAATAATTCTTTGTAATAAATAATATTGAACTGAATAATAATCCGTTTGAACTGAATAATTATTATTCCATGGATCTTTAAGATTCATCAGTTGATAATACCCATTATCACTAACACCATTTAAAAATTCATAAGAAACATGATTCATTTTACGATCAAATTCCGAATAATCAGAATATTTTAGATCATAATAAAGATTCAACAATTTTACATAATGAAAAATATTCTCATACGGAACATGCAAATCAATTTTCATTGTTTTATAATGAACATAACTATACAAACAATTCAAATGACCGGTTGTTAATAAAGAACTATTAAAAGGTTCTATCACCTTATACATTCCAGAACCGGGAACAATTTCCACTTGATAATGATCTTTCTTATAAATTTCTTTATGAGTAAGAAAAGGAAATGAATTAAAATTTGATGTATAAAAAAAACGAAATGGCTTTGTTTTTTTATTTGTTTGTCCTAAATTTCTATGTTTATAAGTAGTAAAAACAACAAATGGATAATACGAAGCTATGAGACGATTACAACCTTTTCTCAAAGTTGCGTGTCCTATTTTATCCAAAACAACATTATCAATACGATCCCTACAAGCATATTCATACAAATTTTCTGCAACCAAATGATTTACATTCGAATGAAAATTTGCCAATAATAAATGATCTAATGCAACAGAATCTAATACTACTTTTCCATTATAAGCTTGACCTAAAAAGGAAAAATCAAGAACACCTGTATTATTACGTTTTAAAGCATTGTTATTATTTTGCTTTGTTGTTTGATAACGAATTTCTGAAATCTTTAAATCATAAATACTTGAAGTAATAACGGAAGCAAGACTACCAAGAAATTCAACACCAACTTGAGCCAATGCAACCGGATTAACTCCAGAAGAAACAACTGATTGCAATACAACGTTTAATCCAGATGATAATATCCCCGAAGAATTAAATTTTATATTTTCTGATAAAGTAGCCATTAAGAAATCGAATCAATAAAGAAGAACATCATAGTTTCGTCATTATCAACACGTTTTATATTAAACGATTTGTATAATCGTAAATCAAGCAAAGCCCAATTAACAAAACCCCATTCAATAGGCAATTTGACATCAAATTTTAAAACAGCATTAGGTAGAGTAGGAGCACCTTCATTAAAATCAACATAATTTAACAAATCTTCAACTCTAAAATTACCCCTTCCATAAGAAACGCCATTAGCATCCATAGAAACAGAAGTTATATCATTGCTCATTTCTTGATCTAATTTCAACTCATCAGGCAAATAAACCGGAGAAGCTGATCCATCTTTAGTAAAAAATTGAATTTCTTTAATCGTATCTAATGGCAAAGCAAGATATTCAAAGTTGCCAACAGAGAATTGTTTTTCTAATTCTTTAGGTGCAACATACATTTTTGAATAAGACTTGACAAACGGAGATGTAATAGGATATTCAAAACCAAAAACTTCATAAGTAACAACAGAGCTCAAATCAAATAAATCAATTTGCAAATACTTATCATTTGATAACTCAAGCGCTGCACTATCATTAAGAACAAAAATAAAATTCTTATAACCAGCATAAACATCGCCCGAATCATTATTAACTTGAGGTTGCCAATTCCGAACAAAACCTTCTTTTTTACAACTAATTTCAGACAATACAGACAAAGAAGTCTCAGAAACAATTTCTTTGTTCTCTCCAGTAACTGAATTAATTAGTCGAATACGAATTTTTTCGTCCGTTAAAGACTCCGACAAAGAACCGCCAGCAACAGTCGCTTTAATTAAAATTTTTTGAATAGGTTTAAAAACCTTAAGATCTTCAACAGATCCAACACCTTTAAGAGTTGCAATTTTCATATTACTTTTTTTTTATAAATGATTAACACTGCAATTATAAAAACAAAAAAAAGTACCATTATATAAAATGATACTTCTTGAAACAATTTAAACTATATTGAAACTATTTTTTTTAAAACAACATCAACGGATAATCCCTCATAATTTGCTAAATGATATATTGTCAAATGTCCAGACTTTATATTTTCGACAAATAAAATTAGTTTCTTATATCGCACAGCAGTAGAGTAGGAACACTCATAAAATTTTTGCAAATCTTTAATCCGAATAATCATATATTATTTCTCCAAATTCTTAAAATAAAACAATTATTTTCATAAACATTAAAATATAACCAATCTGAATATTTATAATTACAATATTCTGCTAAATAACGTAAGTTTTTACGACAATAATACAAATTTCCAATTTTTCTATTACAAACCTGCTTTTTATAAGAATCATAATACGTTTCTTTGCTAAAAACAACAAGCGAATAAGGACGATGTTTTCTACTTTTCATATTAATTTTATTTTACATTCATTATTATACACCGGAAAACTCAAGACAAAACCATTTTTATTAACAAAATGACATTCTGAAAATACCATATGATTATTGATCCAAGTAACGTTAAAAGAAAATAAGGACCAAACAATAGAACTGTCATATTTTTCAGAAAAAACATTAAAATACAAAATATCATCTGAAGATATTTGTTGAATAATAAGATCAATAACCGTCATATTTTTTTTTTATTTTTATAAAGTGAAACATCAAATAGAGTAGGAGAAGAGCATATTTTTTTATTTAATATTTGCTTATCTTTTAAAGCAAAAAAATCAAAAAAATCTTTTTCAGAAAAACCACAATCAGAATAAGAAAACGTTGCATTTGCACAATTCCGAATGTAAAAGAAATAATCATCAATTGTTTTAAATTTTGAAAAATCTAAATTTAAATTGGATAAATAAGCATTATATAAAAAAAACGAATATTTTTTTAAATCTTGTAACGTATGAGAAACACAAAAAAAACGATCATCTTCATATATTTTATCTGAAGAAATATTTGAAACCAAATTACAAAAAGATTCTCTAATCTTGTCAAAACTTAAACTAAAAATACATTTTCGCTTTTTACTAATTAACTGGCTACATTGCCAAATCCTACCATCTATATTATAAAATTTTTCTTTATAAAGATCTAAATCAAATTTATATTCTAAAGACAATTCTTTCAAATAATCCGCATATTTGGGATTATTTGAATCTCCTTTACTCATGTATTTACAAATGTACCCACAAACATTTTTTACCTTTTTAAGATTCTCAATTGATACAGAATTAGGACATTGCCAATTTTCCGAAACTCCTTTATAATAAGCCTTAACAGCATTTTCTAAACTACGCCGACCTTGATATAATTTTAAATAATCTTCAAGAGACAATTCTTTCATTTTTTCCGCATAACGATCAACGAAACCAAATTTATTAACCAACCGATTCCATGAATCTAATAAATATTTATATGGAATATAACGATTAGCCAACAAATGAAAATGAATAGAACCATTAATTTGTTTTTCCGCAACCCATACAAATAACAAATCTGAATATTTTTCATGTAATTCAGTCAATAACTGATTTAAACATTTGCTTTTAATTTCTTTGTCTGTAGCATAATATTCAATATCATCAACATGATATTTTTTTATTTGCGTTGACGGTAAAGTTAATGTAATGAATGAAATCTTTTTTTTATCTTCTCCGGTTAACATAATGTTAGGAGACACCAAATTTAACAACGTCTCAACCGATCTACATAAATTACGTTTTCCTTTGCTGGATAATCCTTGTTGCTGATGTTTTTCAAAACGTGGTTGAACAACTTTCTTTGATTTATAATATTCTTCTTTTTCAATATCAAATAAACGAGAATAACAAGTTGTCGAACTGCTTGAAATAGAAACAAAATCTAAACGATGATAACGTGAAAAAGACATAAAATTTTTTTTGAATTGTGGGAGTATTGACAAGCCAACCAATTAAACGCAAATAACAAGATAACTAAGACTTCTTAACAATATAAGAACCTAATGTAAAAACCGAAATAGGAGATAAAAACAAACGATTTCTTATATCACAAAAACGATTACACAAACGTTTTTTATTACTTCGATCTAAAATTAAAATACTCAAATCCAAAACTTTTAAAAGTTTAGTTTCAATAAAATAAGAATCTGAATCTTTTTCAAGACTAAACAAAATAGATTGTATAACATCAATTTTAAGATCTTGAATCTCACAAGCTGAACAAAGAAGTATATTATAATTAACAAATAAAAAATCAATAAGTGATTCTAAATCTTTACTTCTATGAAAAACAAATTTTTTGAAATCTTTTTTATTAGAAAAAATATAAGAAAAGCGACATGATCGATATTTATAAACAGTTCGCTTATTTGATGTTATTTTAAATAAAACGTTCATAATTAAATATTTAATAAATTTAGACTGTTTTTTATTTGCCACAAAAATAAAAATATTTTTCCTATAATTTATATTATGTTAAGTTTTGTTTAGAGAAAAGACCCTTCTTTTTTATTTTGTCAACATACATTACTAATTTGTTTTTTTCTAAAAAAATAAAAGGATATATATTTTTATATATCCTTTCTTTGCTTTTTATAGTATTTTTATTTACATCAATGCTATTATTGTTCCGATGATAAAAAACGAAAAACTGACAACGTTTAAGTTTATATATTTTAA
>JAZRAM010000006.1:0-5328 GCA_045634565.1 Bacilli bacterium | reverse complement strand
TTATACCATAAGACAAATAATTTCCTAAAGATATATAATATATTTTTTCACTTCTATTAAAAAAATATATTAAGAAAACTACAAAAAAAACTAAACCGGTAAATATTATTTTTTTCATTTTATCACCTAAAAAAGTAGCATAAGCTACTTTAATTATATTTCTTCTAACGATATTTTAGCACCTACATTAGTTAATTTTTCTATTATATTTTCATAACCACGAAGTACGTGCTCTATATTTGTTATAGTAGTTTTACCTTGTGCTGCTAAGCCTGCAAGAACTAAGCAAGCACCTGCTCTAAGGTCTGTAGCAACTACCTTTTTACCTTTTAATTTAGTAGGACCTTTTATTCTTATTTTTTTACCTACTATTTTTATATTAGCACCCATTTTATTTAAGTATGGTACATTTTGAAATCTATTTTCATATATTGTTTCTTCTAGGATAGATAAACCTCTACATTGAGTTAAAAGAGTTGTTATAGGTTGTTGTAAATCTGTAGGAAATCCTGGATAACCTAAAGTTCTTAAATTAACATGTTTTAAATCATTACAACCATTAACTATAGCATAGTTATTTCCTATTTTAATATCTACACCCATCTCTTTTAGTTTTAAAGTTAGGGATTCTACATGATCAGGTATTATATTATCTATTTTTAAGTTTTCTCCTAAAAGAGCACCTGCTATTATATAAGTTCCTGTTTCTATTCTATCTGGAATAACTTCTGTAAAGCATCCTTTTAAGGATTCTACACCTTTTATTCTTATTTCACTTGTTCCTGCTCCAGTTATTTTAGCTCCCATATTATTTAAGAAAGTAGCAACATTTACTATTTCAGGTTCTTTAGCAGCATTTTCTATTATAGTTGTTCCCTTAGCTTTAACTGCAACTAACATTGTATTTATAGTTGCTCCTACGCTAGGCATATCTAAATATACATGACCACCAATTAGTTCTTCAGCAGTTATTTTAAACTTATTATCTTTTTCTTCTATAGTAGCTCCAAGTGCTTTAAATCCTTTTAATGTTTGATCTATAGGTCTAGCCCCTATCTTACATCCGCCAGGAAAATACATTTCAACTTGTTTATATTTACCTAATAAAGCAGACATAAAATAATATGAAGCTCTTAATTTGCTTGATACTTCTTTTGGTATACTTTTATTTTTTATAGGTTTTGGGTCAATAGTCATTAACCCATCTTCTATAGTAACTTTAGCACCTAAAAACTCTAAGATTTCATTGAGTGCTTCTATATCTGAAATATTTGGAACATTATCAATTTTAACTACATCATCAGCTAAAATAGATGCAGGTATTAAAGCAACCGCACTATTTTTAGCTCCACTTATTTTTATTGTTCCACTTAATTTATTCCCACCTTGTATTATAATCTGTTTCATTTATACCTCCAAAACTACTATATCTTATGTATTTTGCCTAAATTGGTGTTTAGTAGTTGTCTATTACAATTATAACATTTATATTTTGTGTTGTAAATTATTATATATTTATAATTTAATTTATTTACACTTTATTTCTACCTACTTTCGACTTATTTTTATTGAACTCTGAATAATATTTTTATATAATATAGTTGAAGGTGGGGATATTTATGAATGATTATAGATTTGGTAATCTATTGTGTGAGTTAAGAACTAAAGCTAAATTAACTCAAGGAGAATTGGCTATTAAATTAGGAGTTACTAATAAAGCAATATCAAAATGGGAAAATGGTAAAGCTAAACCAACTACTGATACATTAAAAAAAATATCTATTTTATTTAATATTCCTATCGAAAAATTATTACAATTAAAAAATAATCCAAAAAAAGAAATTACTAAAATAGTAATAACAGGTGGACCATGTGCAGGTAAGACAACTGCTATCAGTTGGGTACAAAATGCTTTTACTGACTTAGGTTATCATGTTATATTTGTTCCTGAATGCGCTACTGAACTAATAACTGCTGGTATATCAGGCGTTACTTGTAAGAGTGTTGTTGACTTTCAAACTGCTCTTATGAAACTTCAAATTGAAAGAGAAAATATTTATGAAGAAGCTGCCAAAGCAAGTAAACACGATAAGATACTAATTATATGTGATAGAGGTATTATGGATAGTAAAGCCTATCTTTCAAGTTTAGAGTTTTCAACAGTATTAAATGAATTAAATAAAAATGAAATTGAACTTAGAGATAATTATGATGCCGTATTCCACTTAGTAACAGCTGCTAAAGGGGCAGAAGAGTTCTACACAACAGAAAACAATTCTGCTAGGTCAGAAACCGCAAAAGAAGCAGTTTTAGCTGATGATAAGTTAATAGATGCTTGGAATGGACATCCACATTTTAGAGTAATAGATAATTCAAGTGACTTCGATGAAAAAATGAAGAAACTTATAAAAGAAATCTCTCTATTCTTAGGAGAACCAGAACCATACGAAATAGAAAGAAAGTTCTTAATTGAATACCCTGATATAAATTGGTTAAATAAAAATTGCAAGAAATTAGAAATTATTCAAACTTATTTAAACTCTGATAATAATGAAGAAGTTAGAATAAGACAAAGAGGGATAAATGGAAATTATATTTATACTAAAACTATAAAGAAAAATATTAACAATTTAAAAAGAATAGAAATAGAAAAAAGATTATCTAAAGATGAATACTTAAGTTTACTTATGAATGCTGATATAACAAAACAACAGATAAGAAAAACTAGATATTGTTTAATCTATAAAAATCAATATTTTGAAATTGATATTTATCCATTTTGGAATGACAAAGCAATTGTTGAAATTGAATTAAATAATGAAAATCAAGAAATAGCATTCCCAAATAAATTAAAAGTAATTAAGGAAGTAACTGATGATGGAAATTATAAAAACAGTTCACTTGCAAATATAGATAGAAAATAGGCAACTATTTTCTATTTTATTATATAAATCAAACCAAATAATATTAGTACTACCCCACCTACTATTGTCGCAATCTTACCTATTAACTGATTTAATTTATTACCAAGTTTTAACCCTATATAAGTAAACATAAAACTAGTAATAGAAAATATACTTGAACACATTATAAAATTATTACTTATATTATTTATTCCAATACCAACTGAGAAACTATCTATACTAACTGCTAATCCAAATAAAATCATTTCTCCTAATTTCATTTTTTTTACTTTTTCTTCTTTTTTTAAACTTTCTATAATCATATTTATTCCTATAAAACTAAAGATAATTAGTACAATTAAATCTCCACTAATGTGCATTATATTAAAAATAAACTTACCTATCAACATTCCAAGTATAGGCATAAAGAAGTGATATATACCTACTATAATAGATAATAACCTTATCTCTTTTTTTGACATAGAAATAGTACCATAAGCTAAAGATAATGAAAATGCATCCATACTTAAACTAACAGCTATAATAAAAATGAGTATTATATTCATAGATTCACCTATAAAATAATACTCTATTTTTTTAAAAATATTTATCTATTATAGTTTTTACTAAAGTAGTATATTCTACATCAGTAGTATTAGTTTCTTCTGCTTCTAACATACATAAGGGCGGGAATAATACACACCACCAATTATCACCTAAACCTTCTCCTAAAGTGACAACTATAGATTCATAGTATCCTTCTTCATAAATTATGCCTTTATATTTCTTTTTAGGAAAGTAATTTAATCCAAAATTAACTGTGAAAGGCAGTTTATACTCTTCTTTTTGTAAAGTGGTGTAAATGTTGTTTTCTAGGTTAGATAAATTGCTCTTTATCAACTCTCTTGCAACTTCTAAATCAATAGTATTTTTTAATAAATTATACATATCATATTCAACTACATCTTTTACTTTATATTTTATTTTTTGATCATATTCACTATTAGAATTGCCTATCACTCTTATTCTTATTGCGTCATCTGGTATCATATCATTAGCACTTACTACATTACCTATTAACACATAAATTATTATTATTCCTAAAAGTAAAAATATTGCTCTTTTCATTCTATCACCTATTTAATATTGAGCAATATTTTTTGTTTTATACAAAAGGAACGCAGTTCAAATTACTTTTATATTTTTTATTATTTGTTGAAAGAACTAGTTATCAAATGAAATTTGACTTTTGACAAACCGACTTTCATCGGCTTACCCGTGTTCAATAATCGCGCATAGTTAAATTTTTTTGTTTCTTATTTTTATATTTCTTTACTATTTATCGTTTGAAGAGTTCAGATTGATAGATTTATAACCGGGCGCACACCGTACAAACTGGATAAGTTAGCGTTGTCAAGAGCACTATTGTAACGCACCGCCCACGCATAATTAAAATTGTCAGTATTATAGAAAGAAAGGGTCCAATATCCAAATGATTCAAGCTTGTGTTCTATTCCTTCTTCAAATACCCCTTCTTTACCTGCCGCTTTATCACAAGATGTAGTATTACCAATTACATCAAAACAAGATACATGTAAATTATCATATAAATATGCACTATAATTTACTTCACTTAAATATGGCATTCTTGCATTTACTGTGTAGGGTTTCATTTCTTTATCTGTACATGTTGTTTCATTACTGCATTCTGTAAATGTTTTTATTGTTTGTATATTTACATTTGTCCATCCTGCTGTTGCTGTCTGTAAATGATTCATTGCTGTAATTGGTCCATATGTAATTTTATCTTCTTCCCAATTACTTCCTGGATAATCTTCTTTTGTTATCCATGCTACTCTTCCTAAATCTGTTTCTTCTCCTTTTACAGCTTTCCCACTTATATTGATATTACTATCCATAATTAAGTTTACACTTGTTGCACCTTCTCCAACACTTGTTAATACATAGAACATGTAGTCATACCCTTCTTTATTTGGGTCTACATCACATTCGTATTTATCGCCTGCTGTATATACTCCTTCTGTTTCAACACTTACTGGATTACATACTGATCTTAGTTTTCCTTTTATTACTTGTCTTGTTCCATATGTATAATCTACAGCTATTTCGTTTACTGTACACCCTGCTATATAAACTCCTCCATCTTCGTATATGCCGATTGTAGTACATTCTACTTTTCCATCATATTCTACTTCAAATGGTAAAGTTTTTGACGAGTATGTTCCTACTTCTACTTCTTTCATTTCTCTTAATTGATATACTGCCATACCATTTTTTACAGCAGATGCATATAGTTCAACACTTCTTTCATTCGCTTTTTCTGTTGCATCAACAACAATTTCTACTATTATTGGTGTTGCTATAAGTACTATTATCGCTAATATTATTATTACAGCTAATAATT
>JAZRAM010000005.1:0-14390 GCA_045634565.1 Bacilli bacterium | reverse complement strand
AATTTTCTATAAGCTCCAGTTGAAGGATCAATATGAAATCCTAAACAAAGATACATTTTACCGCCAGAGAATTTAATTTGTCCTGTACTTTCAATATAACCTTCATCAGAATTTGTAACAACTCTAACAGGAATTAAAGACATATTAAAACTAGAGCCCCAAATATAACCTGATGTCATAGTACCAATTTCTATCCAATAAGTTCTAGCTGGATTAATTGTAACTGCAGGGCTAAACAACACTCTGAAATTATCATCTTGATTAGTAACTTCAATAACGTTACCTTTCATCAAGCAGCCAATAGATGAGCTACCTGCTAAAGATATTCCAGATGCTGGGGTAATATTTATGTTTTTGAAATTAAATTGTCTTTGTACACTGCCACCGATTAAGGCTTGAATTAAATTAAATGTAATATAAATTTGACCAACATTATTAGGATGTACTCCGTCTGCTCCGAAGTTAACGTAGTATTCATGTAATGAATATTCTATACCATCTAAGTAATGTATAGCTTGGTATTGACAGCTGTCCTTATAAAAGCCTATACTTTCTTCTATTGCATAGAAATTTGTAGCTATATTACAACGTCCTACATAACCTACGTGAATCTTAGCATTAGGAAAACGTGTATTTGCGCTCACTCTAAAGCTATTAATAGCGTTTTTAATTTGAGTAGAATTATAACTTCTATCATTATATCCGCCAAGTACTATAATATCTGTGATATCATCTGAAGCTGTAACTTCTTCCAATAATGTTTGAAAGTTCTTATTACTTCCTAAATTTACGAATCCTGCTCCACCTTGAGCTTTTTTGATAACATTACTACTTGATATTCCAGTATAATCAATAAATAATTGCTCCCATGAAGTAATAATACCGCCTGAGCCGTCTTCACCAACTGCGTAGCTATCGCCTATTAGAATGAATTTTCTATCTTTAAAGAAATTTCTAGGAATTTGTAAGTCAGCTATATCGCTTCTTGCTGTATTATCTTTAATATCGTATGTACCACTAGCTATTTGAATTTTTGATATATCAGCCATTTTAATCTCTCCTTTCTATTATGATCCTGTTGTACCTAAAGTCAAAGATATTTCTAAAGTTTCTGTTCCAGCTGTATAAGTTCCAGTAATTGAAGCACCAGAGATTTTAGCATCTGCTGTATTAGCTGTTCCTTGAGCTGCAGCTGCATCTAAAATTGCCTGGTCTGCTTTTGTGTCTGCATTACCAGCGTTTGTTCTAGCTGTACTATCTTTTATTGTATAAGAAGTACTACCTATTTTAAGGTTTGCAATATCTGCCATTTTAATATCCTCCTATTATTTAATTTTCGTCACCATGAGAAACATATAAAATAAGTGTTTCTGTTTGTGCATCATACATAGATTGGAGCATAATATCGTTAAATCTTTCGTCTATGTAATCAACAATTTTATCGTCTATCACGTCATTTACAAAAGTAATTACTTCATTTATTTTAGCTTTTAAGCAAGCTATATCTTCTAAGTAAGACATAGACTCATCGAAAGCCAAAGGAATTACTTTTTGAGAATAACAATTTACAGCTTTATTAAGTGCCATAATATTTTATCTCCTCTCTTAAAAAATTTGCATGAATAAAGTATTTAAGTCATTAATTATTAACATATCGATATTTAATAAATTATTTTTAATATCGTTTAATAAATCAATTGAGTATCTACCACCATTATTCCCGATTATAGTTTTAATGTAATCATTTGTACCACGTCCAGAATTTGATGAATTATCAGTAATATTAGTAGACGTGTTATTTTTATCAAAAGTCACGTTTGTAGCATAACTCTGATTATCTAAGTCTGTAGTATCCAAAGAGCCTTGAGGAGTATCTTGATAAAGGTTTTTTGAATTACTTTGACCTGTACTTGAAGATGTAGAATTTGCTGTATTATTAGAAGTAGATGTTCCGTTATACTCTTCTCTAACGTTTACGTTAGTTTCTAACTTATCTAATAAAGCGACTTGCTTAGTATAAAGAGTATTATAATAAGGCATTATTTCATTCATAGTAGAGTTAAGATAGTGTCTGAATAAAGCTGGCGTTTCAAATCCTATCTCACTCTCTAGATAATGGTCTAGAATCTTCTTATTTAGGGTATTTCTGTAATTTTCATCGAATATAGGATAATCTTTAAGTCCTAAATCAAAATTGTGTTTTAAAAGCGTTTTAATCGTTGTTGTATAGTGAGCCATTATCTACCACCTCACTTTCTAAAGATTTATTTAAAGATTCAAGTACATTTTTATTTATTACTAGTTTAATCTTTTTATCAGAATCTTTCAAGAACTTTTCATTGATCATATCAGCTGCTTCTTTTCTGGTCTTATAGAAGCAGTTTAGATAATATGATATAAGGTCATTGTTAGATTCTACCTCATCTGTTATAAGTCTTTCTTTTTTGTCTGTATTAGCATTATCAATACCTAAATAAGTTAAGGCTTCATTCCAAAGTTCATGTTTATGAAGTTCTAATTTATCAATTAAATATGGAGCATCTGTTTTAAGAACATTTAACTTATTAGATATATCAAATTGTTTATTTCCAAAGATAAATGGAGTATTTCCCGAATATTGCATATACACATTTTTAAGTGTAAGAATTGTTTTAGTATCTCCTTCAATTAATACTGGTGTCTTTTGTGCGGTCATATTGACATCGATTGTGCGCTCTGTATCATATAACCTATAACTTATTAATTGTAAAGTATTTATTGTAGGAATTTCAAGCTCATTATTTTTTATATAAACAATATCATCAAAATCGAATTGTTTATTATACCCTATCGCTGTAGCATTTACTCTGACAGGTAAATTATAGTTATTAAGTTTATCACTAGGCTGTACTCTAAAAACTTTTAAGCCAATTTTATCGTCTTTAACAAAGCAAGCCTTACCTAGTTCAAATAATGTTTCTTCTAGGAAGCATTCTGCACCATATCCAGCAACTTCATTAAGATTTTCCCAACTAAATAGAGATGTGGCTAAAAGCTTTAGTCTGTCTAAATAATCAATATATGTAAAATTGTTAAGCTGCATAGCTAAATCTACTTCTTTTAATCTCATTTATTTTCTCCCTTCTTTAAGATACTATTGTATTTGATTGGCTGTAATCATATATAGTACTTGGATTGTGCCATAGAGTTACTCCATTATCAAACATTGTACGGATTATATTTAAATTTTGTTGAGGAATATTATTACCCACAAAATTACAGTCGATAGTTTTAACATAGTTCCAGTTAGTTCTACCAGTAATATTTGGTATCTTAACTTCATTAATGCGATAGCCATA
Source organism: Bacilli bacterium (assembly GCA_045634565.1). Classification (GTDB taxonomy): domain Bacteria; phylum Bacillota_I; class Bacilli_A; order RF39; family UBA660; genus UMGS1613. The sequence continues at coordinate 11,052 of JAZRAM010000005.1, read as the reverse complement.
AGAAGAAAAATAATCATCTATTATTTTTAAGAACTCTCTCTTTGGTCTCATGTGCATTATTTTGAAACGTTGGATATTAAATGCGAAGTTAACATCACCTGCATTAGCATTACCTTGAACTCTATTAGGCATAAGTGAAGCATCATATTTTGCTCCAATTACATTACCAATAGTATTAGCTACCGATGTACCAGCTCCAACAATATTTCCAGTTAAATAATTTAACGTTCCAGATGTTGCGCCATTTAATAAAGATAAGCCAATATTCACATCATTTTGAGTAAGCCAGTTTGTGTAAGCATCACCGCTCCATGAAAGAGTTGGATACTTTCCAAGTCCAAGTGCTTCATCTTCATTATATAATAGTCCTTTGTAATTTTTTGGTCTTATCTTACAGCTATAACCTTCGCATGCTGTTCCAATAACATTAAAAACTAAATTGTTAGTAACATTATCATTCTGATCATAATCTATAAAATCTTCTATTTTATAATCATTATATGAACCTGCATTATTTGTTATTCTTAAAAATGAATATGGATAAGTGTAAAGTTTGTTATTTTTTACATTAGCATAATCTGAAAATTCTCTCATAGCTGTTTTATCGTATGTCCTATCACTATTTAATATATTAGCATCATTTACCAAATGAGTTGTAGCATCTATATCAGTTGATGAAAAAGCTTGAAGTGGCAGTGCAAATACAGATTGAATAAAACTTTCTCGACCATCTCTACAACAATCATATATAAATTGGCTAGGAGCATTGATATCACTTGGTGTATTTCTTCTTATTTCCCATGCATGCCATACACTACCTTGAGGATAATTACCATATAATCCAATACCTGCATATCTATCTTGGGTTGTTGGATCATAATTACCAGCAATAACTAACCAATAAGATGACTGTGCACCAACTTCTGGTAAAACATCATACCAATCGGAAATCATATCTCCAAAATTTAAATTTTCATCTACTAGATTAGCACCAACACTATCATCATTAACATGCTCACGTTCTACAAAGCATCTTTTATAAGATATATCAAATTGATAAGTTTGGAAGCAATCAGTTTCTATAGTAATCGCAGTACAATTTTCATTAATGTACTCCATATTAGTAATGAAACAAAAGTAATATTTTGAAGTGAATCCAGTATTTCTATAAAATAAATAATTACAGTTAATAATCTCATCTATATTTTTACCTACTTTAATTACGTTATCTTTTTTTACGTAAGTGTAGTTATCAAAAGAAAAGTTAACTGTTGAAGTAAAATATGTTAGCTGTGCGGCTGCATTCGAAAAAGTTAACTGATTCTTATAATCGTTTATAAGTGGTGTCTTACATAAATATATAGATCCACTTGGTGTAACTGATATCATAATTACTCTTTCCTTTCTATTTAAAATTAAAGCGCTACTTTAAATTTAGTAGCGCCTTAAAGTGAATTATATTTATTAACCTTCAGAAGCTGGAGCTTCAGCTAATACAGATATAGTAGCGCTGTCGCTTACATCTCCATTTTGAGCTTTAAGTGTAGCACTTCCAACTGTTCTAGGTGTTACTCTAACTTTGTTATTAGCAAGTTTTGTAACTACGAATACTCCTGGATTTGAAGAGCTATACTCTACAACTCCTGTTGCATCTGCTGGTGTAATTGTTATTGTTATATCTTTGTATTGGTCTGTTCCTAATACTAAGTAATCATCATTTCCTACTTCTAACCCTGTTATAGCTTTTGGAGCTGCTGTAGCAAATACAACTGCGTTAGCAAATGGTGATATAGCAAATGTTCCCCATGCATGTAAGTATTCATTCCAAGCCATTACTCTAGCATTATAGAATTCATCAAATCTAAATACGTTATCGTAAATTTGAAGCCATGACTCATCGCAAATAACTCCAATTATGTTAGAATTTTCAAATCCGTCTACTTCTACTATTCGGCCCATTAAACTTGCTCTATCCATATTAAAAGAAGCGGCGAGTACGTCTACGTCTATATCTGCTATAGCGTCTGATTTAATAATTAAGCAGATTCTTTCTGGAGTAGTCCAAGTTGTAATAGTTCCTTTTGAACCACTAAATTTAGAATAAGCATTGTAGCTTGTAGATGGGAATGTCATTTTCTTAAATACTTTTCTAGCAGCTTTAACAAATGCTTTAGCATTATCTGCGCTTAATGATGGGTCTGATACAGTTTGAACAATAACTTTATCGTTATCGTAAGCTCCATCTATTAATGCTTTTGTGTATTTAAATTCGTCAATATAGTTTCCGCTATATAAACTTTGTGTGATTGAAGTGATATAATCTTCAAATTTATCCCAAGATACGAAAGCACCTTGTAATCCTTCTCTTGTAATTGTCTTAGTGTAAAGGTCTTTTCTGTTTCTTCTGTAGTAAGCAACATGTGTATCTGGATCAGTTATTGTTAATAATTTTGCCATAGCAGTATTGCTATACTCATAAGCTTCTGCCTCAGCTGGATTTTCATATAAATCTTGTACGTCTGTTCCTAATGGAACACTTCCTTTCTTGAACATTGCCAATGGATTATCAAAAGATTTTGTTCTTACTATTGTTAATGCAATTCTATTAACTAAATTATTTACAAATTCATTTAGTTGTGGTTGATATGCATCATTAAATAAAATATTTTGTAATTGTAATATGTTATCTTCAGTAGCAGCAGGCACAACGTTTACGAAAGCCTCTGTACTATTATTTCTTAAAAAATTAAAAGTTTTTACTCCTGCACTCATTTTAAGTCCCCTTTCTCATTAATAATATCTTCAATTTTAATAACTTCTTCTTTTGTTTCTTCTTTTTCGGATTCTTGTTTATCAAATCCGATTTTTTGGAAAAGTCTACCATTTACTTTTAGTAGCTCTTCCTTATCTGAGTTTAATTTAGCGATTTCTTGATTTTTGGTTTCTAACTCATCGGCCAGCAGATTATAATTAGAAACAACGCCAAGAAGGTCATCTGAAATTAAAGCTCCAGATGTTTCATCTAGTCCATTTTTTATTTTAGTGATTAATTCTTCAAACTCATCTTTTCCCATAAAATACTCCTTTCTCTTTGTTAAATTTATTATAAGAAAAAAATATTTAAAAGTCAAATAAAAAAATAAGGGGCTGTTCGCCCCTTGTTATAGGATTTATATGAGCTTTTAAGAAAAGAGGTTATCTTTTCTAAATCTCATTGTAACATTTTTCTATTGTCTTTTCAAGTTTCCTTCTCTAAAATTTCTTGTATAAATTGCCCAGGGGAATTTATGCTTTTTCTCGGTTATTGGTGTTGGTGGAACTGGTGTTCCATCATAAATATAAATATCACCGCTAGTTGAATAATTAACATTTTGGATTCCAGTACCAGTTGTTGGATCAATTGAATTGCTATATCCATATCTAAAAACACCATCACTTTGATTTTCTTTTTCTAAGTGAACGTGTAATCCAGTTGAACTTGTTCCAGAGGGATTACCTTCTATACCTATTTGCTGACCTTGTAATATTTGTTGACCTAATGATACAGATGGATTATTACCCATATCACCATATAACCACAAATCATTGTTTGATTGATTCCAAATTATAACATATGGTCCATAACCAGAACCGCTAGAACCATCATAATCAACATATGTTACAACACCATCACTCATTGAATATACTGGTTGACCTACACCACCAGAACCAACTGTTGCTAAATCAATTCCGAGCATGTATATGTCCAGAACGTGGTTCACCCCATGCACCAGTTACTACAAATTGTTTATTAATAAATGGTGCTAAATTACAATTAACTAATGCCATAATTCATTCCTTTCTAAAATAATTTAGCCCAAGTCTTAGCTCCAACAATACCATCTGCTACTAATCCGATTGTCTTTCTGGTAACGGATAAGATTTGTATAAGTTCTTTCTCCGAAAAATACCATCACAATTACCTACATCGTATCCTTTAATTTTTAATCGAAATTGTATACAGCCAACTAAATAATTGTACTGACCTTTTGAAACTAATCTATTTGGATATGGTATTTTTAATGAATCAAACTCAAATCTACCAGAGCCATAATTTGCATGATAAATTGTATCTCTCGTATCAATATGCGTAAATGTATCATATCTTATTATACCTCGTATACCTAAACCATTTGCTAGATATACAAATTTGGTATTGTTATTTGAGCTGCAATCTGCGGCTCTTCCATATAGATGGTACGAATTGGTGGCGCCCCCGATTTTGCGGTTGTATGATGATGTTCTATATCCGCTATTAATATTTATAGGTACATTCATAAAACTTCTTATAAGTTGTAATAAATATAATAGTTCATGATCTATTAGTACTTTATCAGTACCATCATGACATGCAAATTCACTTACTTTAAAATTTGGTGTTATAAATATACTACCATCTTTTTTCTTAGAATATTGCTTAACAAAAGCCAATACAATCACCTCACTTTAATCAATATATGGTATATGTTTTTCATTACCTTTTAATATTTCAACTATTTTCTTACAAAAGTTTTTCTGTGTCTTATAGTAATTGTCTCTTTCTTCTTCCAGTTTATTTAAATCTGCTAGAATTGTAACTAGCTCTGTACATTTTCTATCAATTTCATTTTCTATTTCTCTAATATTCATTTTTTCCATTCCTTTCTTTAGCATTGCTTATCGCCATCATTTTCCATTTCTTGTTTAGTGTGTTCTACTGCTCTTTCTAATAATGTATCAAATTGAGAATCTTTTTCTTTATAGTCTATACTTAATTGCAGAGTATTTGCATAATGTATAATAGTACTTGTTTTCCAAAAACTTGTCTTTTTAGTTGTAACTGATTCTGAGTTCTGGTGATTCCAGACGTGTGTTATTCTCTTCTTATAATCAAATGATTTCATTTCCATACATATTTTACGATGCATTGTACGGTCTTCTTTTAAAGTACCTTCTGGATAAAGGCATTTAAAAGCTAGCTCTTTTTTAACTGCTTTGCTGCTAGATCCAGACCAGCCTAAAAAAGCAAAGTATTTATTTGGATAATCTGGATACCAGTCATTATACTTATAGCTCCATTCTTGCCTTAATCCAGTAAACAATACATCAATATCATTTTGAAGATTATCATTAAAAAATTTTAGTACATCTTTATCCATTAGCCAATCGTCACTATCTAGATAAATAATGTAATCAACGTCATCCGATAAATGAAGATATCCTTCATTCCTTGCACCGCCATTGTATCTTTTTTGTTTTAACTGTACTATTTTAATATTCATTTTACTTACATAAGTTTTAGCTACTTCAATACTATTATCTGTAGATAAATCATCTATAAAAACTACTTCATAATTTTTATATGTTTGATTTAATATTGAATCTAAGCATTTTGGTAGCCATTTTTCATTATTAAAATTTGGTATTATAATACCTAGCTTTTTATCGCTCATTTTCTTTATCCTCTTTTTTAGGTTGCTGCGCATTTAGTTCAGCCCACTCAATAAACTTTCTTACTTTTTCTGATTCTTTTCTGTCCTTTGGTGTTACTTCTATAATATATTTATCATTTAAAATCGTGTGTTCTATTTTCATTTTTCCTCTTTCTTTTTCTTCTTTGTTTCTGTGTTATGTTTTTGCGACATAACTTTTTCTAGGTTAGCTAGTCTATCTGTCATAGCTTGTAATAATATATTTGTGTTATCTTGATTTTCCTCAATAGCTTTAAGTGTGGTCATCTGGAAATATATCATATAACCTACACAAACTACTCCGATACCATTATTTACAATTAAATTAACTAAATCTACCATAATATTATTCTCCTTTTGTTTTTTATATTATATCAATAAATTATTTAATTGTAAAATCAGTATCTTCTAATATAACTCCGCCTTTAACATGCTTATAAGTAAGCTTATGCTCTTTTTCTTTATCATCTGATAAAATACTAAATCCTTCTTTAAAATTATCAAAGTTAATATATTTACCAAGCTTTTTAGGAAGTCCAGCAATAGTTACATTAATATTTTCATCATATTCTTCTATATAACATTTCTGGCGTATATATTTTCCTTTAGTAAATTTGCTTTCAAGCTTCCAAGCTCCTAATCTATAATCATCTATATCCATTACTTTAGATAGTTCCTCAACATCTTCTTCATCTAATAAACAGTGTATTGAATCTGTATCTGAATATACATATAAATCTTTTCCATATTTTTCTGTGCTATACTTTCTTATGCTTTCGCTTGCTTTTATAATATTACTCCTAGCATAGCTAGTTATAAATGTTGCAATCGGTACGTAAATACTATCTCTTTTTTCTTCTGGATAAAATCTATATACTATACCATTTTCTGTAAGTGTGGGGTATTTACCTCGTACATTTGGATTTAATCCAAATTTTCCATATAAACTATTTAGCATTACCTTTGATATTCTATACATAGCTCCGTTACTTTCTTTTTTAGCCTTAATTTTTTCTTCTGTCCAATGATCTATATAATCTGAAAAAAGACCTCTAACTGATTTAAATTTATATCCGCCATGATACTTTATGTAACTAATATTATAATTTTCTAAGAATAAATCTAAATCTATATTTGTGAGCGATATGGTTACTAAATCCCCATTAGAGCTTTCCAGATATTCATTAGGCTCAAATGATAAATTATTTTTAATTTGTATCGTAGGTATTTTTCCTTTTTTTAAATCAAATATAGTACTAATAGTTTGTATATATAAATTGTATAGTTTGTCTTCTTTGTATTTACCTTCGAAGTAAATCGGTGCACTGTAAGGCAATCGTTCATATTTCATTTTAGCTGGATACATACTATTCACATCGAATACTATTCCGCTTCCAGTTTCTTTACCTTTATATAATGGATTAAGATATGTAAAGCCACCTTTGTATGATTTTCTTATTTGTGCATCCATTTCGTAAGGTAGTATAGGAAAGTAATTCTTAAAGTTTTTATTCATTTTCTTATAAATATAAAGTGCATCTGATCCAATAGTCATCTTTTTTAAGTCATTATCAAACATGATTTTTAAAGCTCTTGCCATAATTTCAACATCATTTCTTAGGTAATCTACTTCTTCTGGAGTAAGCTTATGACCTTTTTCTCTTTTAGCATGATAGTCTATTTCTAACTTTCTTATCGGTAAATTAAAATCTTTTGCAATCTGCTCTACCGAAAAATTAAGTATTTTTAAGCTATCATATATAGTAAGCTTTTTAGTGTGTTTCTTACTTACCTTAAAATATATTTCACATGAATAAAATTGTCCCATCTCACTTATTAATGTAGTAAATGATTTATCTTTTTTATCCTTCTTATCTTTAATTACTTCAAATCCTTGCTCCAGCAAATAATTAAAGATAAATTCCGTATCAAATTTGGCGTTGTGGAAGTATAAGGTATAGTTAGCTTTTTCATTTTCAAAGAATTTAAAAAATTCTTCTATTGAATTTCCATATATAAAATTAGAAGGCTTACCGTATTTCGCATAATCCGATAAGCCCACACTCTACAATCATTTACATCTGTTGTAGTTTCAAAATCTGCTGTAAATAATTTACTCATAATAAACCTACCAATTATCAATATTTTCTGATAACATGTTGAATAGTCCCATAACTTCTTCACGTTGGTTATTATATAATTCACGTGCTTTCTTCTTTCTCTTCATGTTACCAAATTGTCTAGTTTCTCTGTAATAATGCATTATTGATTGAATTGCTTTATCTGTATCGTATAACTTTAAAAAGTCTTCTTTTTTCATGTCTACTAATTTAGCTTTTATCTCTTTTAATATGTTTGGATCTATATTGTAAAAATTAGCAACTTCTTCTAATCCTCTTAGATAATTACCATAAAATTTTGTGTTATAATACTTGCTATAATATTTTGACTTGTTAAGTAATTTTCTGTATCTTTCGAATTGCTGTTGTGTTAAATTTGATACGTTACGTTTTAATAATTTATAACGTTCTAATAAGTTTAAATAATTTTCATCACTACTTTCTTTAAATGTTACGTCTTGTACTTTTCCAGCTATCTTAATTTTTGTATCACCTAATGTTTTTATCTCACGATTAATATTGTATAATATGCGGCGGCGCTCTTCTTTTAATGTCTCTAATTCATACTTTGATAGAATAGCGCCACCTTCAGTCTCTACTAATTTCTCTGCGCCACGTTCACCAAATCTTTGTAACTGTCTTAATTTTCTTCGTAAGTCTGTACGTGTTAAATAGTCTTCTTTTAGTTCTTTCTTTGTGATTTTTTCGGGTAGGTATAGGGCTTTTTCTTCTTTTTCTAATCTGTCTATTTTCTGGTTAAAGTTTTTAATAGTTCGATTAATTTCTTTTTCTAATTTCTTATCATATCTTATAGCCATAATATAACTACCTTTCGTTTATTATTTTAGTAGAAAAACCTCATTTTCCTTTAACTCTTTTTCCTTTGTATTATCATAAGCAAAAAATCCTCTTTTTTCAATCTTTTTGTATAAAGATATAGCTAGCATTTTTTGTACATTGATATTACAATTGTATCTTATTTTAAGCTTTAAATTTTCTTTATCTATGTAAGCTTGCGCTTCACGTTTATATTTTTCCATGTAAAATTTACTAGAAAAGTATAAACTTATATTATATATTTTATGAATGTAGGTGGTATCTAGTAAATTATAGTAAATAGGATCTCTCAAATTTATCACCGCCTTATTTTAAAATTAGTGTTAAGCTTGATTTTCCATTTCCAATATTTTTCTTAGCTACTTCAACTTGTAGAGGCTCACTCCATGTATCTGGTGTTCCATAAATTGAAAATATCTTTTTAAGTATATTGTATATTCCATATGATCCAGTCGCATATGTTTGTCCAACTTCGTCAAATAATATGGTTCTATATTTAGTTCTTAATGTTCCATCATCAGCTTGTACTTGTTTTTCTTCAACATATACATCTTTTATTGCTATTGCTTGACCAACACAGTCATTAAGTAGTAAGTCGCAGCTTTCTAATGTGTTAAATAATTTTTTCTTATCCTCTGTAGTTTCTACGTGTAGGGAGCAGTATACTTTATTATTAGCTCCATTAAATATTGTTAATTCTTTGTTTTCATTTTCCATAATTTTAAAATTTCCTTTCTTATTTCGTTTCGTTTAATTTTTGTAATCCTTCAGAGATTGTGTTATATACTACATTTAGAGTATATTTTTCGCCTTCTTTGGCTTTGTCTAATTCTTCTTTTTTGGGTGCAATCAGTTCAACTTTAGAATTTTCTTTGTCTTTTTCACTGATTTTTATTACTAACTTAAGCATTTTAACCTCCTTTCTTATGTTATTTATATTAATCCATTATAGCAGCTAACATAACAAGTCCTGGTATAACTAAGAATGTTAATATATATATACTTATCTTATCAGCTATGAAAGCTATTAAATAATGTATACCAATAAACATTCCCCAGAATAAGGCAACTCCTATAATAGTATTAACCAATTTTATTAATAAATTTTTCATAAATATTATTTCCTTTCTTTAGTATAACTAAAGTATAATAATAAGCTTTTAATAAGTCAATACTTTTTTGAAAAATATTTAAAAAATTTTTTAAAATATTTAGGAGATTATGTAACTTGCTTTTATAAGCCTTATGTTATATAATGTAGGTGAGGTGGATAACCTCACTATCCTTTTTAAGCGTGTTGTTATTTGTTATTTAATTTATAGTAAAATATTTATTGTTATCACTCTGAAGAGGAGTTATAAATATTTTGTCTGGTGATGCAGTGCTATATCATAACAAAATAATACACGCTACTTTTTTATAGGAGTTTATTATGTTTTATAATTACCAAAAATTATTATCTTATGATGCTAAGATTAATTTCATTATAGGTGAGAGAGGTGTTGGTAAATCGTATGGAGCTAAAAAGTATGTGGTTAATCATTTTCTAAAAAAGAATAAAGAATTTGTATATATTAGAAGATATAAGACAGAATTAGAAGAAGCTCTCTTTAAAGATAAAAAACCAATATTCTTTGACCAGATAAAAAAAGAATTCCCAGATACTAAACTTACTAATACTAAAGAAGTATTTAAAGTAGATGACAAAATAGCTCGGATACGCAATACCATTATCTACATCTAATATTCTTAAATCTGCTACGTACGAGAACGTAGATACCATTGTATTCGATGAATTCTTGTTAGCTCGTAGTTCATATCACTATCTACCAAATGAAATAATCCAATGGGCTGAGATATTAGAGACCATCATAAGACTTAGACCAAATATAAAAGTATTTATGTTAGGTAATGCTATATCTATTAGTAATCCTTACTTTGACTTCTTTAATTTAACTCTACCGTATAATAGTGAATTTAAGACTTTTAAAAATGGTTTGATTCTAGTTAATTATATTAAAAACCTAGAGTATAGAGAATTTAAGAAGAATACTATTATCGGTCAGCTATTCGAGGGCACAGAGTACGGTAGGTATGCTATCGATAATGAGTTTCTAGAAGACTCTAAAGCATTCATTCATAAGAAGACACCAGAAGCTAAGTTTAATTTTACTATTAAGGTTAATAATAATATGTATGGTGTGTGGATTGATTATACTAACAAATTTATGTTCGTATCTAAAGATTATGATCCTAATTTTAAACTAGTGTTTAGTTTTAATAATTCTGATCATGATGAGGGTACAATATTAATCAGGTTATCATCATCACCATTCTTAAAAACAATCTTGGAATATTATAGAATGTCAAGATTATTTTTTGAAAATCAAAGTATAAAAAATAATATTAATATGGCTATCATTAATAAGTTGCATTATTAATATTCGTATGCTATAATAATGATGGTGAGATATTCCACCATACATTCCATAAAATCCAGTCTACTAGACTTTTAGTTTGGTAGGCTGTGTTTTTTATTGTTGGGTGTGTGTTATGTTAATGTGTTATGTCGGTGTGTTATGTTTATTGAGGAAATGTGGAAGTAT
>JAZRAM010000004.1:0-5017 GCA_045634565.1 Bacilli bacterium | reverse complement strand
TTAATTCCAAGAAATACAACTATTCCAACAAGTAAATCACAAGTATTCTCAACAGCTGCTGATAATCAACCTGCAGTAGATATTCACATTTTACAAGGTGAAAGACAAATGGCTGCAGATAATAAAACTTTAGGAAGATTCCAATTAGCAAACATCCCTCCAGCACCTCGTGGAGTACCTCAAATTGAAGTTACTTTCGATATAGATGCTAATGGTATTGTTAATGTTAAAGCTAAAGATTTAGGAACTAATAAAGAACAATCAATAACAATCACTTCTTCAACTAACTTAAGTGATGATGAAATTGATAAAATGGTAAAAGAAGCTGAAGAAAACCGTGAAGCAGATGAAAAGCGTAAAGCTGAAGCTGATGCTAGAAATGAAGCTGAACAAATGATATTTGCTACTGAAAAAGCTATTAAAGATTTAGGGGATAAAGTTGATTCTAAAGATAAAGAAAAAGCTGAAGACCAAATCAAAGAGTTAAAAGAAGCTTTAGAAAAAGATGATATTGAAGATATCAAAGCTAAAACTGAAAAATTAAATGAATCTGCTATGGCACTTGCTACTAAAGTTTATGAAGAAGCTGCTAAACAACAACAAGCAGAACAACCTAAAGAAGAAAAAGAAGATAAGAAAAAATCTAAAAAAGATGATGTAATGGATGCTGATTACGAAGAAAAATAAAATGAAGTTCTAGGCAACTAGAACTTCTTAAATTATAAAAAGGAGATACTATGGAATATAATTCAAGAAAAGAAGTACCTAATGAATATAAATGGAATTTAAGTAAAATGTATAAAGATAATAGTGAAATAGAAAAAGATATTGAAATAGTAAATGAACTTACTCCTAAAATATTAGAGTTTAAATCTCATATTATGGATAGTAGTGCAAGTTTATATAAATTCTTAAAACTTACAGAAGAACAAGATAGAATAATAACTAAATTATATGTTTATTCTAAAATGGCTTTTGATGTTGATACTAAAGATAATGAAACTAAATCACTAAAGATGAAGATTGAAAAATTAAATGAAAGTTTAAGTGAACAATTTTCTTTTATAGAACCTGAAATGATGGAAAGTGATTATGAAACTGTTTTAAAATATGTTGAAGAAAATGAAAAATTAAAAGAATACAGATTTTATTTAGAAGATGTATATCGTTTTAAACCACATTCTTTAACAGAGAAAGAAGAAGATATATATGTTAAAGCTATAAATGCTTTTGGTAATTGTCATGAAGCATTTAGTAGTTTAAATAATGCTGATATTGATTTAGGTTATATAAAAAACGAAAATGGTGAAGATGTTAAATTAACTCAAAGTAATTATATTGTTTATATGCAAAGTAAAGATAGAAGTGTAAGAGAAAATGCTTTTAATGCTATGTATAACTATTATAAAAATAGAAAAAATACACTTGCTTCTACTTATTTAGGAGAAATAAAAGAATCATCTTTTATAACAAACGTAAAAAAATATAATTCAACTTTAGAAAGAAGTTTATTTAACGATAATATAGATATATCTGTTTATAAAAATTTAATAAATACTGTTCACAAAAATTTAGATTTAATGTATGATTATATGGGGTTAAGAAAAAAGAGATTAAATCTTGATGAACTTCATATGTATGATATATATGTTGATTTAGTTGAAAATAGTAGTTCTAAAATACCTTTTGAAGAAGGTAAAAAAATATTATTTGAAGCTTTAAAACCATTAGGTGAAAAATATTTAACTGATTTAAATAAAGCCTTTGATGAGAAATGGATAGATATTTATCCAAGTGAAGGTAAAAGATCAGGTGCTTATTCTTGGGGATGCTATGACTCATATCCATATTTACTTTTAAATTATAATGATACAGTAGATGCAGTGAGTACTATGGGACATGAATTAGGTCATTCTATGCATTCTTATTATTCTAAAAATCAAAATTATATAGATAGTAATTATCCTATATTTTTAGCTGAAATTGCTTCTACAGTTAATGAAGTATTAATAAATGATTATATGTATAAGAATGCTAAAACAAATGAAGAGAAGATGTTTTATTTAGTAGATTTCTTAGATACTGTAAGAACTACATTATATAGACAAACTATGTTTGCTGAATTTGAAATGTTAATGCACCAAAAAGAACAAGATGGGATTCCTTTAACAGAATCAGAAATCTCAAATACATATTATGAATTAAACAAATTATATTATGGAGATAATGTAGTTAGTGATGATAACATAAGATATGAATGGGCTAGAATACCACATTTCTATACACCATTTTATGTTTATAAATATGCTACAGGATTAAGTAGCGCTTTATCAATTGCTAACCGTATACTTAAAGGAGATCATGCAACTAAAGAAAACTATTTAACATTCTTAAGTAGTGGTGGTAATGATTATCCTTTAAATATATTAAAGCGTGTTGGTGTAGATATGGAAACTCCTAAACCAATAGAAGAGGCTTTAACTTTGTTTAAAGAAAAATTAGATGAATTAAAAGAATTAATTAAGTAGGTGAAGTATGAATAAAAGAGATTATTATGAGGTCTTAGGTGTTTCTAAGAATGCTGATGAAAAAGAGATTAAAAGTGCTTTTAGAAAATTAGCTAAGAAATACCACCCAGATGTATCTAAAGAACCAGATGCTGCAGAAAAGTTTAAGGAAGCTCAAGAAGCTTATGCAGTTTTAAGTGATGAACAAAAGAGAAAACAATATGATCAATTTGGCCATGCAGCATTCGATCAAATGAATGGTGGAGCTGGATTTGATTTTTCTGATTTTGATTTCAGTGATATATTTGAAGAACTATTCGGTGGAGGATTTGGAAGTAGATTTTCTAATTTTTCTAGCTTTGGTGGTGGAGGTAGACAAACTACTAGGGCTCGCCGTGGTTCAGATAGGTTAATGAGAGTAGATTTAACTTTTGATGAAGCTGTATTTGGATGTAAAAAAGAAATAAATGTTGATTTCTATGATGAATGTGATGAATGTCGTGGCAAAGGTGGTAAGGGTGAAAAAACTTGTTCAACTTGTCATGGTAGTGGAATGGTAACTATGCAACAAAGTACTCTTTTTGGAACATTCGCGACTCGTACAACTTGTCCAGATTGTCATGGTAAAGGTAAAACTTATGAATCTACTTGTTCACATTGTAGAGGTACTGGAAATGTTAGAAAGAATAAAGATTTAGAAGTAAAAATACCTGCTGGTGTTGATACTGGAAATCGTTTAAGACTTGCAGGTAAAGGTGATAGTGGAACCAATGGTGGAGAAAATGGAGATTTATATTTAGAGTTTAGAGTTAAAGCCCATCAACTTTTTGAAAGAGATGGAAATGATATTTATTTAGAACTTCCATTAACTATTACTGAAGCAGTACTTGGTTGTAAAAAAGAAATTCCAACACTCTATGGAAATGTTAAATTAACTATAGAATCAGGTGCTAATACAGGAGATAAACATAGACTTAAAGGAAAAGGTGCAGAAGATCTTCATAGTGGCTCTAAAGGTAATATGTATGTAATAATAAATGTAATAATTCCAAGTAAAATAGATAAAAAACAAAAGAAACTATTCGAAGAATTAAGTGCTACTGATTTAAAAACTTCAGAATTTAAAGAAATTGAGAACTATTTAAAGAAAAATAAATAGTTTTTCTTTTAAAACTAAGCAAAAATTGAACTTTTTTGCTAAAAGTTGTTGCAAACCTCTTCTAGATATGGTAATATTAAAGTGTAAGCAAGATAGCTTATTAATTAGATAGGGAGGTAGTCGAAATGACTAAAACAGATTTAGTAAATTTTATAGCTGAAGAAGCTGGATTAACAAAAGCAGATGCTACTCGTGCTCTTGATGCTTTCATGGGTGGAGTAACAGCTGGATTAAAAAAAGAAGGAAAAGTTACTTTAACAGGATTCTTTACTTTCACTGCAGAAAAGAAAGCTGCTAAAGAAGGACGTAATCCAAGAACTGGTGAAACAGTTAAAATCCCTGCAAGAGTTGCAGTTAAAGGAAAAGCTGGATCTAAATTAAAAGAAGCATTAAACTAATTTAATGCTTTTCTTTTTTTCTTTATCAAATTTAAAAAGTTTGATATAATTAAATAGGTGATAAAATGAATGAAGTTGCTTTAGGCATACTTAAAAAAATAAATAATAATGGGTTTCTAGCTTATTTAGTAGGAGGATATCCTAGAGATTTATATATAGATAGAACTAGTATAGATTACGACATATGTACAAATGCTACCCCTAAAGAATTAAAACAAATATTTGGAGATTCTATACTCCCTGCAGAACAATATGGTTCAGTAACTTTAATAAGTAAAGGAAATAGATTTGAAATAACTACATTTAGAAAAGATATTAAATATTTAAATAATAGAAAGCCTATAGAAATAGAGTATGTAGATAATTTATTAGATGATCTAAGAAGAAGAGATTTTACTATGAATACTATGTGTATAGATAGTGAAGGCATAATAATAGATTTACTAAATGGTAAAGATGATATAGATAAAAAACTAATTAGAACAGTAGGTAATGCAGACTTAAAAATATATGAAGATTCACTTAGAATACTTAGAGCTATTAGATTTGCTACTGTATTAGATTTTGATTTAGATAATGATTTAAAGAAAGCTATAAAAAAACATAGGGCATTATTAAAGAATTTGTCATATTATAGAAAGAAAGAAGAATTAGATAAAATATTTTCAAGCCCTAATAGAGATAAAGGTATAAACTTAATAAAGGAGTTAGGTCTTGATAAAGATTTGGAATTATCTAATTTAGAAAGTTTAGTACCTACAACTTATTTAATAGGTATATGGGCTCAACTTGATGTACTTAATAAATATACATTTAATAATTCAGAAAAAGAATCTATAGTAAAAATAAATGAATTAATGGATAAAGATTTACTTAATTATAATAATCTATATAACTATGGATTATATATTTCTACAATAGTTAGTGAGATAAAAGGTGTAGATAAAAAAATA
>JAZRAM010000003.1:0-11951 GCA_045634565.1 Bacilli bacterium | reverse complement strand
ACTAACATATCTAATATACTTTTATCTATATAATTATCTATTATAATTATTCTTTCATTGGCTTCTTTAATTAAATCTATTATTAAACTATAACTATCATATATTTGACCATCAAAAAATATTTTTTGTTTTTCTAGTTTTTTAGGTTCTAATTTATCAAATAATTCATCTATCTTATCTTTGCACTCAATCATTTCATATTCTACTGTTGTTAATCTTTTGAATATATCTTTATTCTCATTTAAAAAGTGTCTCATTTTAACAAATGCTTTCATTATTTTTACACTTACTTCTTCTGCTATAGGAGTTCTAAGAATTGCTGATAGCATAGCTACTCCTTCTTCTGTAAATACATAAGGTAAATATTTTCTATATCTGCCTTGTCCTGCTTCTAAGGTCACAAATTGTGACCTTAAAATCTTTTTATATTCTTCTTGTGTTAATTGAAAACAAAAGTCTTCTGGAAATCTATCAACATTTCTTTTAACAGCTTGATTAATAACTTTTGTCCCATTCTTGCAACCATAAAGTTTAGCTAAATCACTATCAAGCATAACTTGTCTACCTCTAATCTCATATATAAGATTTTCTATTTTTATTTCTTCTAATTCGTTCATAAATAACCTCCTACTATTATTATTCTACAAAACTTTTGAATTTCCTTTTTTATTTCAAAAAAAAAAGAAGAAATCAATTCTTATTCTTTATCCCTTTACTTTTTTTAATTTTCTTCAAATATTCCTTCACATAATTCATCCATACTAACGCCTAGTATTTTAGCTATCTTATACATCGAGTAAAATGACAAAGATTTTTTACCACCTATACTCACTATGTGTCTCAAATATTCATACGATATGTCTATTTCTTCTGCAAATTCCATCATATTTATTTTCTTTTCTTTGCACACTTTTCTGACATTCGTTCCAACTATATACTGTACATCATCTTTAGACTTAAATTTCTTTGTTTCTTGCATACTATCACCACACATATTATCTCATGCTTGGTTACAGGTGTATGCAAAAGAAAAGTACGCACAAAAAGTTGTAATATTTTTATATTTAAAAAATATACTCTAATAGATAAGACAGGAGGAAATATGATAAATAAAAAAAGTTTATGGTTTTTAACACTCTTCAGTTTAATTTTAGTATTAAGCATTTACTATATAACAATGCCTAGTGAATTACTACTTACGACTAATACATCTAATTTATTAAATGAAGAAAAAGAACAAGAACAAGAAGAAGTAAATATAGATGTTGAAGAAAGTGATTTACTTGTAGCTCTAAGAGTTGAATCTGATGAAAAAATGACTAGCGAAATTAAAGAATTACAACTTATACTTACAAACGCAGATTCTTCTGTTGACGAAAAAAATAAAGCTTATGAAAAAATAAAAGAATTAAACGATGTTAGAGGTGAAGAAGAAAAGTTAGAAAAACAAGTTAAAGAAAATTATAAACTTGATGCCTTTATAAAAATAAAGGGTAATCAGATACAAGTTACTATCAATAGCTCTGAACACTCTAATAACCTAGCTAACAACATAATGAGAACTATACAAGCTAATTATAAAGATTCTAAATATATTACTGTTAAGTTCCAAAAATAACTCAAACGAGTTATTTTTTTGGGTATATGCAATCACTTAATTACTTAGTCAACATAAAATAATATGAGAAAATATAAACCACTCTATTAGGAAGTGAGGTAAAAATGAAAAAAAGCATTCTAACTAAGAGAGAAAAACAAGTATTTGAAATGTTGATTATAAATAAAACTACTAAAGAAATAGCTAAAACGTTAAAAATAAGTGAGAAAACTGTAAGAAATCATATTTCAAATGCTATGCAAAAATTAGGAGTTAAAGGAAGAGCTAGTGCTGTTGTAGAATTGTTAAGACTTGGAGAAATTTCTTTATAAAACGTATTTTATACGTTTTTTTACATATATTTTTATAGGTGATTTAATGTTAAAAAAATTTTATTTAAAAAAATTATTAGTGTGTGGGATTGCTATTTTTACTATTCTACTTATATATGTTATTCCAACTAATGAAGAAGAAAAATTTAATATTACTGAAGAAGTTGAATATGTTAATAAAGATTTAGATACTTCAACTATATTTTTAAATGATTCGAATAATTATTTAGGAATGACAAAAATAATTACAAATAGCAAAGATACAGTAAGTAAAGCAAAAGAATTATTAGAATCTCTAATTGTAGATGGAACTAAACAAGATAGTATTCCTAATGGATTTAAAGCAATTATTCCAAGTAATACAAAAATTAGAAGTTTAACTTATGGCAATAAGGTTATTAAAGTTGATTTTAGTAGTGAACTTATGAATACTATACCCGAAAATGAAGAAAAAATTATAGAAGCTATTGTTTATACTTTAACCAGTATTGATGATGTAGAGTTTGTTATTATTTATATGGAAGGAGAATTACTCACTACTCTACCACAATCTAAAATAACTCTACCTTCTACTCTTGATAGAAGTTTTGGTATAAATAAGGAATATAATTTAAATAGTACTAAAGATATAAATAAAACTACTATTTATTATATAAGTGAGTTTAATGATAACGAATATTATGTTCCTGTTACAAAAGTAACAAACGACGAAAGAAGCAAAATAGAAATTATTGTTGATGAACTTAGTAGTTCTAATCTTTATAAGACTAATTTAATGAGTTATTTAAATAGTAATACTGAACTACTTTCTGTTAATGAAAATGAAGAAGAACTAGTAGTTAATTTTAATAGTGGTATTTTTAATGATATAAATACTGAAGAGATACTAGAAGAAGTAATATATACTATATCCATGTCAATAAATGACAATTATAGTGTAAATACAGTAGTTTTTAACGTAGAAGATAAAGAAATTTACAAAAGTGTGCTAAAAAGTATTGAATAATTTATAAATTTATTATATAATTATCTTGTTCCTTTGGAACGGGATGTCTCAGTAGCTCAGCTGGATAGAGCATCGCCCTTCTAAGGCGAGTGTCAGGGGTTCGAATCCCTTCTGGGACACCATCTTAGCATTTAAAGGTATTAGTTAAGTCTAATACCTTTTTTATTTCCCTGACACAAAAAAAGATATAACTTTATATCTTTTTTAACCTACTCTTTTATAAATAATATTATGTAATGTTTCATCTTCCCATCCAGGATATCCTATAATATTGTCACTATGACATTTTATTTGTGTTAATGTATTCTTGTCAACTAATTCATAGCACAATGAACCTGTATACAATTCTGGTTTTGAATTTAAAAAGTTAAAAATATAACCATAACATCCACTCCCACCACAAGATCCAAAACCAGACATATTAATTTTACTTAAAGTAAGGGTTTCTTCTAAATTAGTTTCATATCCACTTTCAAGGGTGATTACTTTATCTGGCGTTTCTAGTTTCCAAGTACCATAAAATATATCTAAATTACCATAAATACTAGGATATTTATAATTGCTTGGCGCTTTAGTTGATACTGTATATCCGAGATATAATTTATCTCCTTTTACTTCAAAGTTTTGAACTGTCTTTTCATCTATTATTATTTTATCTCCATCTATTGTATAAGAGTGTTCTTTTATAGTATTCGTTTTGGTTTTAATTTCAATAAGTTTTTCATTTTCAAAAATATATACATAGTCTCCATTATTATATAACCAAGTTCCTATTAAACTTGGAGTAACTACTTCTTCTTTAGTATTTGTTTCTTCTTTAATTGAATCATCTTTATTTGGGGTCTCATTTTCTTTTTGCACAGTTTGTTCTTCTTTTTTATTTGAATTACTTGATGAACTATCTATTTGCTCTTCTTCTATTTCTTCCTTGTCTCCAATATTTTCAGTTTCTTCATCTACTTTTATTTCTTCTTTTATCTCATTTTTTTCTTTATTATTTTCAGTATCAAGTTTTTGTTTTTTATCACATCCACAAACAATTAATAAAAACAAAAAACATATAACTATTGAATATTTTTTTATCAAAAGTACATCACCACTTAAATTATATCAAAAAAAGAGATTTTCTACATCTCTTTTACTTTTTTATTTCTATTCTTTCTTTTCCACCCATATAAGGTCTAAGTACTTTTGGAATATTAATACTTCCATCTTCGTTATAATTGTTTTCAAGTAATGCGATTAAAGCTCTAGTATTAGCAAGCACTGTATTGTTTAAAGTGTGTAAGTAATAGTTTCCATTTTCTCCTTTAGCTCTAATACCTAAACGTCTAGCTTGAGCATCTCCTAATGTAGAACAACTACCTACTTCAAAATATTTTTGTTGTCTTGGACTCCAAGCTTCTATATCGCAAGATTTAACTTTTAAATCAGCTAAATCTCCACTACAACACTCAAGTTGTCTTACTGGAATATCCATATTTCTAAATATTTCTACAGTATATTTCCACATCTTGTTATACCAATCCATAGAATCTTCTGGTTTACATAGAACTATCATTTCTTGTTTTTCAAATTGATGAACTCTATATATTCCTCTTTCTTCTAATCCATGAGCTCCTACTTCTTTTCTAAAACAAGGAGAATAAGAAGTCATAGTTATAGGGAGTTCTTCTTCTTTTATTATTTGTCCTTTAAACTTACCTATCATAGAGTGTTCACTAGTACCTATAAGGTATAAGTCTTCACCTTCAATCTTATACATCATAGCATCCATTTCAGCAAATGACATAACTCCATTTACAACATCACTTCTAATCATAAAAGGTGGGATACAATAGATAAAATCTTTATCTATCATATAATCTCTAGCATATGAAAGCATTGCAGTTGAAAGTCTAGCTATATCTCCCATTAAGTAATAGAAACCATTACCACTTGTTCTACCTGATGCATCTTTATCAAGTCCTTTTAAAGCATTGATAATATCTGCATGGTATGGTATTTCATAATTTGGAATTATTGGTTCTCCAAATCTTTCTACTTCTACATTTTCGCTATCATCATGACCAACTGGTACACTATCATCAATGATATTTGGTATAGTCATCATTTTTTCTCTTATTACTTTTTCTAATTCTTCTTCTTTTCTTCCAAGTTCTTCTAATTCAGTTCCATATTTAGAAACATCTGCTTTAACTTGTTCTGCTTCTTCTTTCTTTCCTTCTCTCATTAAAGCACCTATTTCAGCACTCTTAGAGTTTTTTAAAGCTCTTAAATCATCACCTTTTTTCTTACAATCACGATATTCAATATCTAATGCTACTATTTCATCTACTAAAGGTAATTTTTGATCTTGAAATTTTTTCTTAATATTTTCTTTTACTAAGTCTTTGTTTTCTCTAATTAATTTAATATCTATCATAATATTCTATTCCTCTCTGTAACTTTATTTAATTTTATCAATTGTTTACCATATTTTTCTTCAAACCATTGTTGTTTATCGAGTGGTAAAGATTTTAATCTTTCTTTATCGTAATTATCACTCATATCAGCTTTTTTAAGTCTTATTGCATGTATATTACCACTTTCGATTATACTATCAATTTCATCACTATATAATTTTAGTTTTTCTTTTTTTGTCATATTTGATGTATCAATTTCTGGTTTAGTTACTAATTTAACTATTTCAACTACTTCAACAGGAAATCCAATTTCAAGTAAATCTTTAAAAGTAACTTCTGTATCTTCTACTATATCGTGAAGAAGTGCGGCTGTTTGCTCAATATCTTCATCTAATTCCAACGATACTCTAAATAGATGATCAAAATAAGGTTTACCTGCTTTATCTGTTTTTTCCTTAAATACTTCACTAGTTATTATAAATGCTCTAGCATATAAATTATCTATTTTTTCTATATTATATAATTCTTCTTTAGTAAAATAATTTAATAAGTTATTATTTTTAAACTTTATATAATCATCTTCTAAGTTAAATAAATTACCAGATAAAGATTTAGTTCCCATACCTTCTATTTCATCATGTAATATTCCAGATAAAGTTGTTTCTAAAGGTATATCATTATAAACAAACAATTTTTTGCCATTTTTATATGCATCATACATCTCTAAGAATGTTGCACCACCTATATAATTGGGAAAATGTTTTGGAATTGTTAAATCATAATTTTGATATACTCTAATTTGTCTTGTTCTATCAAAATTTAAAACAAGTATAGCGTCACTTTCTTTAGCTTTATTTTGTGATTCTAAAAATGATTTTTTACAAAACTCTATGTGTTCTTCCTTACTCTTATTTTGTTTTATTTCTTCTTCTATCATAGGTGTATCATAAAAGTTAGGTAGTATAGTTTCATATCCCATAAGTTCCAATTGTTTCTTTATTTTTGGAATCTTATTATAAAAATGTTTACTACAAGCAATCATTATTTTTTTCATAAAACCTCCTATAAAAAAAATGATACCACACTTTAAGGAGTCTTAAAGACGGTACCATCCTTCATTTCTTAATTAGTATAACGGCATTACCGGGAATTATTAGTTCCTCTCAAGAGTAGATTCATAAAATACAAGTGTTAATTCTCACCAACCATTAACTCTCTTAAAAATAATATTTTACTACTATTCTCCATCAACGATTTATGTAATTATTTTAACACTTATAGCCTATTTAGTCAATATTATTTTAAAACTCTTTGATAACCCTTTTGTTCTACATTCTCTTTATTTTTATTTAACTTAAGTTCTTTTCTCTTCATTTTAGAAATTAGTCTTACTATAAATTTCAAATGTTTTTTACCTTTTTTAGAATTTGATTTTTCAGTAGAATTAATTAATGTAGTGGCAACTTCTTTTGGAGTTATTCCTTCTTCTAAAGCTGCACTTATTTTTTCATTATTTTGCTTAACATATTCAGAAGCATAATTTGGATCTATTTTGTTTTCTATATCACTTTTAAGTTCAACGATTGCAGCAACAGTGTTCTTTACTTGAACTGGTACTTTTTCTTTTGAATCAGCAACGTTAACAACATCTTCCAAAGTAGCACCCACTGCTTCGCTACTAATCCCACTATTTATTGCTTCTTTTATATTATTTTCATTTTCACTCATTATTTTAGTTATAGCCACTTTATCACCTACTATTATTTTAATAAATATAAAATTATTATTCAACTAATATTTATAATTTTTTAATTTTATTTACATAGAATAGGACAAAATGTGTAAAGCATATAGTATTTTGAGGTGTTTTATGTTTAATTTTTTAAAAAAATTATTTAAAGATTTCTATATTTTTTCTGCTGCTTATTCAAATAATAGTTTTCCTGATCCACTAATTAAAGATGAAGAAGATTTATATGTAGAAAAAGCAAGACTTGGAGATAAGAAGGCTAGATCAAAACTTATAGAGCACAATTTAAGATTAGTTGCTCATATAGTAAAAAAATATGATAGTAAAAACGAAGATACAGATGATTTAATAAGTATAGGCACTATTGGACTTATTAAAGGAGTTGATAGTTATTCTAAAAAGAAAAATACCAGACTAACTACATATGCAGCTCGTTGTATCGAAAATGAAGTCTTAATGTATTTTAGAAACAATAAAAAAAGAAGCAAGGATATAAGTATAAACGAATCAGTAGGCTTTGATAAAGAAGGTAATGAAATAACCATATTAGATATATTAAAAACCCCAGCTCCTGATTTCGCACTAGATATTCATAAAGAAGATAATATTGCAGATTTAAAACAATATTTCAATGTTTTAACAGATAGAGAAAAAGAAATAATTACCGAAAGATATGGTCTAGATGATAAAGATGAAATAACTCAAAAAGAAATAGCTAAAAAACTAGGAATATCTAGAAGTTATGTTTCTAGAATAGAAAAAAGAGCATTAACTAAAATACTCCGTGAATTTTTAAAACATAATAAAGATGTTTAATTAAACTCTTTTTTTATTTTCTTCGTCTTTTTCATTCTTTTTTATTTTATTATATTCTAATATATTAAAATATTCTTTTGGTATTATATAATCTTCTCCATAAGAAGATACTACAATATCATTATTATTATCAAAATATTTAAATAACATCACATGTCCTGTTTCTTTTGATGATATTTTTGACCAAGACATTTTTTTATCAGTATGCATATAAGCAATACTATTTGGAGTTGAACCTATACTTATTGAATACCCTTCTAAAACTAGATTATTTATATGTGCCATAAATGATGTGTAATCTTCTTTAAAATCTGATACTATTATAGCTTCATTATTAAAAGAAAAATCCAAATCATATTTATTTAAATAATAATTACTCCAAAAATTGAAATTTTGAGTTCCTAATCCTGTTAACTTTTCATAGATTTCAATATCTTTAAACTCTACTTCAATATTTTTTTCTTTACAAATGTTTTTTAATTCTTCTAAGGTTTTAACATTTTCTAATCCAAACTTTTCTTTAGCAATCTCTTCACAAGTTCCTATATAATTTGTTATTTTGGGAACATTTCTTTTGAACAAAAGATTACCATTCGAATCTTTGCCGTCAGCATTTATTTCACTGTTAAACAGTTGCAAAAGAGCTTCACTATCATTACTATAAGTTTTACCTAATAAAGCTAAAGCTGCTTCATTTACACTACTAAATGAATATCTTTCATATTCTATAAATCTTACCTTCATAACACCATAAAGTTTAGAGAATATATCTACCATTAGTTTATTACAATCAATTTTTCCTTTAGTTAAAATACTAAATCCAAATCTATTTTTAAAATCTTCATCATTTTCATATATTTGTTCAACTAATGAATTAGCAAGCATAGCACTAGAACAACCTGTATTAGAAAGTTTCTTAAACATTTCTATCATTTCATCAGCACTTATTCCAGGCATATTTTTACTTGCTATATATAAAAGTTCTTTATACTGTTCTCTATGAAAAAACTTATTTTTCATTAGTTTATACGGAAAACCTTGATCTGCTTCTATCTTTTGCATATTATCACCTATTATCAATATAACACTTTTATTTGTTTTCTGTCAAATAATCATCAAGTAATTTAACTAATTCTTCTTTAGTATTTGTTTTAAATATATTTTCTTTTAATTCTTTAGTATTAGGTAAACCTTTTAAATACCAAGCAGCATGACTTCTTATTTCAAGAATAGCTACTTTATAAGGTTTAGTTTCAATAAGTAAGTCTAAATGTTTTTTTATCATATCTATTTTTTCTTTTATACATATTTCTTTTGGTACAATACCTTTTTCTAAATAATCTATACATTCTTTTATTAACCAAGGGTTACCTAAAACTCCCCTACCTATCATAATAGCATCACAATTAGTTTCATCAATCATTCTTTTAGCATCATAACAAGTAGTAATATCTCCATTACCTATTACAGGAATATTTACACTTTCTTTAACTTGCTTAATTATATCCCAATTAGCTTTACCACTATACCCTTGAGCACGAGTTCTTGGATGTACAGTAATGGCACTTGCTCCAGCACGTTCTATTACTTTAGCAATCTCTACTGCATTTATACTATTTTCATCCCAACCACTTCTTATTTTTACAGTTACTGGTATAGGTACACTTTCTACAACTGATTTAACTATTTCATAAACTTTATCAGGCTTTTTTAAAAGAGCACTTCCTGCTTGTGATCCAATAGCAACCTTAGGTACTGGACATCCCATGTTTATATCTATTATATCTGGTTTCATATTTTCATAAATGTATTTAGCAGCGATTACAAAAGATTCTTTATCACTACCAAATATTTGTTGAGAAATAGGTCTTTCGAAATCAGTCATATAAAGCATGTCTTGAGTTTTTTTACTACCATACATTATTGCTTTATCACTAACCATCTCAGCTACTATTAACCCAGCTCCCATTTCTTTTATTATTCTGCGGTATGCACTATTAGAAATACCTGCCATGGGAGCTAAAACTACATTATTTTTTATTTGTACATTACCTATCTTAAACATAAAACCACCTACTACAATTTTAACACATATTATAATATTTTTAAACTAGTTTAACTGGTATGTACTAAATAATATTCTCTCATCTGTAACATACTTTACAACTATTTCATCATCTTCTTTACACAGTATTATACCAATAGACTTATTCATATAATCTTTTTTTATATTTGTATCTATATAATTCATATAATACCTTATTTGCCCTATATCTATTGACTTAAGTTTTCTTATTTTAAGTTCTATTACAACAAAAGAGTTAAGTTCGTAATTAAAGAATAATAAATCACATTTATGCCTACCTAATTTATATTCACTACCTACAAATGTAAACCCATAACCTAGTTCTAATAAAAAATCTTCTATCTTTTCTAATATAAAATGTTTTAAAGCTTTCTCGCTTAGTTTATCTATCTTCTCATTAGTTTTAATTAATATTGGGTTCTTTATCATATCCTTTATGGTTATATCCTTATTATTATCTAGTATTTTAATATCATCTTTATATTCTAATCTTTCATATTCTTTATTCTTAATTTTTTCTCTAAGCTCCCTAACACTTAAGTTTTGTTTACAAGAAATATTTATATAATAATTTCTCTTATTCTCATCTCGTGTACTTAAAATTGAATAGTAGTGACTCCAACTCAATTGTTGGGACACTGTCCCAACTTTTTCAAAAGTTAAATACAATTTCCTCATTCTTGATAAATTAGTATAATCATAACCTTTACCATAAAGATTAGTTAACTCCTTACTCCACTCTTTTATTAAACCATTCCCATATTTAGCTCTTGTTTCTCCGCCTTGAGCTAGTACTAACATCCTTCCTATTTCATAATAAGTACTTAATCTAGAATCTTCTTCTATCAATCTATGTTTTTTCTTTAATACTATTTCTTTTTCTATTAAGTTTTTTATGTCATTTAAATAGTTCATTTAATCACCCATCATCTTTATAACACATCTTAAAATACTAATCAAATGGGCGTTTTTAAATAATTGTAATCTAATTTTTACAAGAATTAAAAAACTATAGACAAATTACTATTTTCTGTAGTTTCAACTGTTACAATTTTATAAAAAACATTATAAAACAAAAAAAGTTAATTAAATTAACTTATCTATATCTTTAGGTACTTTATCAGTAACTACTGCATTTATAATTTTATCTTCTTGTTCCTTAGAGACATTTCTACCTGTCATTTGACTTAATGTTTGAATAACCTCTCTTAAAGTACCTTCATTTTTTAAATCATTTTGTTGTAATTTTTTAGCAAGTTCTAATATAGTTTCTTTGCCTACATTAGTTTTTTTCTCTATTCTATTAAAGAAAGAATCTGAAAAAGCCATGAAAAAACCTCCTACATTATTATATGTTAGAGGTTTTATTAGGTTCTTCTTTTAAAGACAATATCAATCCCATTATTATATAATAAATAGGTGCAACTTGAATTACGCTTATATTTGCAAATGCTTGCACGGAATAAGCAACAAATCCACTTAAAAGTAATATACCTAATCTATTTTTAAACTTTAATCCTTTAATAAATACAAATAGGCAAAGTGCTAAATATGGAATAAGTCCTAGTAAACCTGTTGAAACAGCAGTATGTAAGTATACATTATGAGCATTATCCACTATATAATATGAGTTAACGGGAGTTTTCGATTCTTCAAGAGTAGTCACTATAACTACTCCAGTTGGTACTTTAGGATTTGGATAAGCTAACTCAAAATTATCAAATCCCACTCCTATTACAGGATTATCTTTTATTATATCTAAACTGTTTTCCCATATTTTTAATCTTCCATTACCTCCACTATCTATAGTATTTTTTATAGAAGAAATACTAGTTTCATTTTTGCTTATTTTATTTCTATCATTATCTACTACAAAATTATAGTTTATTGGAATTAAAACTAAATAAGTTATTACTACAGTTATAATCAAACCTAAACTTCTCTTAAATATTTTATACT
>JAZRAM010000002.1:0-1913 GCA_045634565.1 Bacilli bacterium | reverse complement strand
GATAATAGAAAATTAAAAGCAGAAAATAAAAAACTTAAAGATGAAATATTAAGATTAGATAAAATTATTTATAAACTAGAAAGATCATTAAAAGACAATATTAAAGATTTAAAAGATTGTTATGAAATGCAAAATAGAATTGATGAAGATAGACTTATATTAAATTATTTACAAAAATTAAAGGATAGTGATAAAGAATGATAGAACACAATAAAAACTTTTATTCATTGGAAGAATTAAAAAGAACAAGAGATAGTCTTGAAGGATTTTTAGACAATGAAGAAGTGTATTATTTTGTTGGTGCTATAAGATATGCTTGTGATGACATAGAAAGACTACATTCTATCATAGAAGAAGTTAGAGAATATGCAAAAGAAATGCAAGTATATTGTATTGAGTTTGAAAGTTGGGGAGTTCCAAGTAAAGAAATTTTAGAAATATTAGATAAGGAGAATAATAATGGGTAAAAGTAAAGTAATAGGATATAGATATGAAATTATAGAATATGAATATGTAAATATGTTACATAATGATGATGGTGATAAAGTAGAAGTGTGTAAAACATTACATAGGACAAATAGTACTTTAATGTACTGGTTAATTATATTATGTTTTAAAATACAGAGAATAAAATATGATGTAATAAAAAAATATTAAAGGAGTTAATATGAATGAACAAGATAAAATAATGTTAAATGATAGTATATTAATTAAAGCATCAAAAGATAGTTATTTAAAAAAAGAAGATTTAATTCATATGTTAGAAAATTTAAATTTTACAGAAGTTAAAGATTTTAGTGTTACATGTATTACTGGATATAAAATAAAAACAAATGATAAAAATGAAAAATATGTTCAAACACTAGGTTATGATATAAGAATTGATTAGTGTTATACTATTAAGTCGATTTTGTGTATTAGGACTGATTTAATAGGTGAAATACATATAACATCACTACTTAATAGTAGTGAGAGATGGATATTACTTTGATTAACCTCTGTCCATCTCTCAGTGCTATTAAGCACTAAAAATAAGGGTAGCGACCGTCGCTAGACACCTACGGGTGAGGAGGAAATTTTTATGGAAAATGAAGAGAGAGGATTAGCTGTAAGAAATGCTACAATTGTTTCAACTGATGTATTTGGTGAATCAAAAGCTAAAAGATTAACTAGTTTAGATCTAACAGATGAAGAACAAGTTGATATGTTTTTAAATGCACAAAATGAACCAGATTTCAAGTTAAATGAATGTGTAGGACAAGTTATTACAGTAATTGGAGCTACTATTGGTGAATATCCAAATGAAACAACAAATGAAGAAACAGGAGAAGTAATTATTAGAAAAAAACATAGTCTTTGTTTATTTGATGAACAGGGAAGAAGTTATGTTACAGGAAGTGGAAATTGCTATTATAGTTTTGTAGGAATTGTAACACTAAAAGGAATGCCTACAAAAGAAAAGCCATTAAAACTAGAAGTTGTAAATGTACCTGCTGAAACAAAAGGACATAATTATTTAAAATTAAAAATTGCTAAATAATTGAATTTTTTACCACCTTTTGATATATTATTATTGAAAGGTGGTTATATTTATGGAAGATATTATAAAAGTTATAGTTGACAATGGATTAGGTATTGGATCATTTATAGCACTTTTACTTTTTATTTTTAAATATCAAGATAAAAGTAACGAATTTTTAAAAAAGATGAGTGATACTATGGTGCAGATGCAGATAAATTTGGCTACTATGACAGATAGAATTGATAAAATAGAAGATAAACTAAATAGAAAGGATGAGAAATAATGTTATCAAGAGAAGAATTAAGATTATTAAATAAAATGATTAGTTTTTTAGAAATTGAAGATGAAGAAAATGATTGTAAAAAATTACAACAAAAAATTGGTTTAATTT
>JAZRAM010000001.1:0-35041 GCA_045634565.1 Bacilli bacterium | reverse complement strand
AATATAGAATATAATTGTTATGTTGTAATAGAATTAAAAGTAACTGAACTAAAAAAAGAACACATTGGACAAATACAGGTTTACATGAATTATATAGATAATAATTTAAAGAAAGTTAATCAAAATAAAACTATTGGTATTATAATTTGTAAAAGAAACAATAAATATGTTATTGAATATTGTAGTGATGAAAAAATATTTGCTAGAGAATACGAATTAATATAGAATAAAATATATAATAGAATTATTTTAGAGATAGTTAGAAAAAGAAAATGAATTTTTTGCAATTAAAAATTGAACCCAATGGGTTCAAAATTGATTTGTATTTATTGTATATATAAACCTATAATACAGATAATTTTGTATTATAAATTCATAAAGAATATAGAAATAATAAGTGTAGTTGCAAACACATTCCAAATAATATATGGTACAAGTAATTTAGATGATGTCTTATTTAATTCTTTTGATTCATAGTATAAAAATAAAGAACTAATAAGTACTACTATTGTATCTATAAGCGCTAAAAAAGGGCTTTTAATTGTAAAAAATAAAAATGAAAATATTTGATTAGAAAAATAATTTATAAGTAGTGTTTTATTATAACTTGGAGTATCTTTATAACTATTATCCTTATAAATTAAATATATACTTATAGCTATTAAAATATAAAGAATAGTCCACACAATAGGGAATACTATTGATGGTGGAGCAAAAAAAGGTTTATTTAAACTTTTATAAAATATAGTATCACTTCTAAATATTAATCCACCTATAAACCATGGTAAAGCAATTAGTAAAAACTTGAATATTTTTTTCATGTAACACCTCTTTACATCTTATGCTAAATGTATTAAAATATTAGTATGGGTGATTACATGAATATTACTTTAAATAAAAATGATGAAATAGTTATGAAATTACTTCATTACTTTATAACAATTCAAGGTTATGCTCCTGTAGTATTACATGGCGCTAAAGATGAAATATGGCTTGAAAAAAGTGATGCAGACTATAAGATAGTAAGAATAGTTTCTAATTATATACATAATAATGAACAATTAGATTTTGATATATTTAGAACAAAGCAAATATTAAAAAGAATTAAAAGAAAAATGTTTTCTTTTAAAATGGATGCTTTAAGTATATTTGTAAATCTTGGTGATAATGTAAACTTAAAAGATAAAGATTTTGATAATATTAAATGTGCTGATGTAAAAGAAATTGATGATTTATCTAAATATTCTTTTATAATAAATAAGTTTCCAAATATATTAGAAGTTGAAACAGTAAAAGAAGAAGGTATAGAACTTTTTATAAAATTAACTGATGATATAAATAAAAAAAACTTTGAAGAAACTAAAAAAGCAGAAGATGTATTTTCTAAAAAGACACCAGTTATGACTTATATATTTATGACTATATGTATAGTTTTATATATATTGTCTGGATTATATTCATCAAATCTTTTTGAATTAAAGCCAGGTGCTTTATATGAGTTTGGTGCTTTAGTTAATTTTAATATGATGGGTAAAGATGTTACACAACTTTATAGATTAGTAACTTCAGTATTCTTACACGGCGGGCTAATACATTTAATTTGCAATATGTATTCATTATATGTAATAGGTCCACAATTAGAAAGTTTCTTTGGAAAAATCAAATATGCAATAATATTTATCGGTAGTGGTGTTATAGGTAATTTACTTTCAATGGCATTCTTGCAAGATACTTATGTATCGGTAGGTGCTAGTGGTGCTATATTTGGATTACTTGGTGCTTTATTATATTTTGGATATCACTATAGAGTATACTTAAGTGGTGTAATAAAAAGTCAAATAATTCCTTTAATAATATTAAACTTAACAATTGGATTTATTGGTACTAGTATTAATAATTTGGCTCATATAGGTGGTCTTATAGGTGGTGTACTTGTATCAATGGCTGTAGGGGTTAAATATAAGAGTCAAAAATCAGATATTATAAACGGAATAGTAATGACTTTAATATTTACAGGATTCCTAGTTTATATGATATTTTTTAGATAGAATTATTCTATCTTTTTTTTCATATATTTTATTGGTGATAAAATGAAAAAAATAATGTTATTAGTAGTGTTATTATTAGTTTGTGGTTGTTCTAAAAAACTTACTTGTTCTTATGAAGAAAAATATGAAGATATAAGTATAAATAATAAAATAGTTTTTAATTTTAAAGATAATACTTATAAACAGGAAGACATAATGGTATTTAAAGATAATGAAAGTGCATCTGATTATTTTAAAGATATAGATGCCTATGTAGAAGAGTATAATCTTGTATTAGAGCAAAATAAAATAATATCTGAATTAGATGGTGAAATAAAATTAGATGGTAGCAAAGAAGAAATAAAAGAGCAATACGAAACTTATGATTATAGTTGTAAATAATTATAATCTTTTTTTCATAATTACAAAAAAACTTCATAACATTTATTGATAGGAGATGTTTATGAAAAATATAATACCATTTAAAAAAGACGTAATTTTTAAAACTAGTTTAAGTGAAATAACTAGTATCTCTTTAGAAAATACTTTAAATTTAAAAGATGATACAATAAGTGGAGAATTTATAATAAGTGGAGATTATAAAGTAACTGATAAAAGTACTAGTGTTGAACCATTTAACTTAAATATTCCATTTGAAATAGTTTTAGATGATAGATTTGAAACTAGTAAAGCGACAATTGATATAGATGATTTTTATTATGAAATAGTAAACAATAATGTTTTATCTGTATCAATAGATGTATTAGTAGATCACTTACAGGAAAAGCCACTGATAGAAATGGAAGATTTAGTAGATGTGACCCCTGTAAGAACAGTATTAGATTTGGAGGAAGAAGAAATGGAAAATAGTGTAGAAGAAAGATGTGTTGAAGAGGAAGATACTTTACCAAAAAGAAATGTTGAAAATATAGAAGAAAAAATTAATTCAATTTTTAGTAATGGAACATTTAATGATGAAGTTTATGTAACTTATAATGTATTTATAATAAGAGATGGGGATACATTAGATAGTATTATGGAAAAATATAATGTTACTCAGGATGAATTAGAAAAATACAATGATTTAAGTAATTTAAAATTAGGAGATAAATTAATTATACCTAATAGTTATGAAGGAAATTAGTGAACTATTAAAGAAGAACGATATAAGAGCTTTAAGTTATAAAAGAAGTGGCAACGTTATAATTGCTGATACTAATATAGGTAAAGTAGTAGTAAAAAAAAATAAGAATAAAGATTATATTTATAATTATTTAAATACTAGAAATTTTGATTACTATCCTGAAATAATAGAGAAAGAAGATTATGTAGTATCTAAATATGTAGAAGATATAGATATCCCACCTGAACAAAAAATATTAGATTTAATAGACTTAGTTTCCCTTATGCATAGTAAAACCACTCATTATAAAAATATAAGTGAAGATGAGTATAAAAAAATATATGAAGATCTACATAATAATTTTGAATATTTATATGAATATTATAATGATTTAATATCTTTAATAGATGATAAAGTATTTATGAGTCCAAGTGAATATTTACTTGCTAGAAATATAAGCGCTATATTTAAATCTATTGAAATTGGTAGGGGATATGTAGAAGATTGGTTAAAAGAAGTAGAAGGATTAAATAAACTTAGAATAAGTATAGTACACAATAACTTAGATTTATCTCACTATATTAGAAATAATTATGACTATTTAGTTAGTTGGGATAAATCTAAAATAGATATACCAGTATTTGATTTATATAATTTATATAATCATCACTTTTTAGATTTTGATTTCTTTGAACTATTAAAAAGATATGAGCAAACATATCCTTTAAAAAAATATGAATTAGATTTGTTCTTTATATTAATAAATATGCCTTCTAAAATAGAGTTTAATGATACTGAGTTTAATATGTGTATTAAAATTAGTAACGAAATAGATAAACTTTATAAAAGTAATGAATTAGTAAATCAATATAAAAAATCTATTTAAAAATAGATTTTTTACCACAATATCCTAAAAAAACAAAAAAATATAAAAGCCAAAAATATAAATATTAAGAAGAAGTTAAATCTAGTAAATATAATAAAGGTAAGAATAATTTGGTAGAATAAAAGGAAACAAAAAGCTAGTAATAATATCCACCAAAAACCTCTACAACGAAACCATCTTCCCATATAATCACCTAATATATTTTATTTATTAGGTGATTTTTCTTATATTATATTAGACTATATTATTTATAGTTTTTGCCTTTTCACTTATTATAACTATATCTTTATCTATCTTTTTTAATGTTTTACAAATCTTACTTATTTCTTTTCTCTTTAATACTATTAATAATACAGAGTGATTATTATCTTTCTCACATATAGTAGTCATTTTATAATCATATAATGTTTCCTTTATAGCGTTTTCAAATTTTTCTTTAGTAATACATATAAGCATATTACTACCTAAAGCTATTTTTTCTTCTATAATACTACCTAAGTAAGATCCTGCTATAGAACCTATAACAAATATAACTATCTTAAAAATATCTTTATTTATATTAACGATAACAATACCAGTACCAAATATCCAAACGAGGGCAACTATACCTTGAAGGAGAGCACCTAATTTTTTTTTGCCATTCGCAACTACAATAAGCCTTAAAGTACCAATCGCATTCTCAACAATTTTACAAAAAAATATAGCAAGATATATCAGCATAAAATCACCATTATTATTTTCTATTTAATTCATAAAATTATACTTTTATGTTTTATAATAATTTATTGATAAAATTAATTATATGTGATATACTATAAACAATATAGAGTAGTGAAAGATATTTTGTTATGCATTTATAAATATGAGAGGTGGATATTTTTATGAAAAAATTTAAATTATTATTATTGCTGTTGTTTATAAGCCCAACACTTGTATGTGCTGAAACAATTACAGGTGAGTATGGTAATTATGATACAGCAATAAATATTGTTAAAGAATCTATGACAGCTTATTATATTAAAGGACCTTTAATACAATATAATTATTCAAAAACTTCATATCCAATAGGTTCTCCAGAAGAAGCAACTTCTCAAGATATTAATTATTCTGTTTGTGCGGCTTATACATATAGCGTATATACAGAAGCATTTGGGATGTATTTTAAGAAAGATGTTTCAGAATTCCCAAGATTTAATTATGATATAAGTAATCAGGCATCAAATTATTATAATAATTATATAAAAAATAATGAGGGTGATGATGGTCATTTCTTAATTTATTATCAAAATAAAGGTTCAAATATAAAATACTTATATAATGATTCTGATACAACAAATCATACCGGTGATTTAGAAACTTTAATAAATAATGTAAAACCTGGAGACTTATTTGTTTATTCAGGTCATGCACTCATAGCATATGATGTTGTTATAAACCCAAATACAGGAAAAAAAGATGTTTTAATATTAAATTCAACCGCTGATGATTATATTAGAACTAGAATTGCTGGAACTAGCATATTGTCATATACTATGTTTAAAAGTCCAATTGGCAATAACGGTATATTAGATGTGGGTGCTGAAGGATCAGTTCAATTTTTATGGTTAAGTGACTCTAAACGATTTAATAAGAATAATCAATTGAACTGTCAAGAAGAAGAATGTGCTGTAATTAGACCTTTTTATGAAAAGGATGGAAAAGCAATATTTAATTATCATATCGATCCAGAAAAATATTCAAAAGGATCTTTACGTACACAATATCCAGGAATATATATAGAAAAAACAGTAAATACAGGAGACAATAATAGTGTAAATATTGGGGATGAATTGACTTATACAATAAAAGTAACTAATAAAAGTGGAGTTGATTATAATCCTATATCATATGATGCTTTTGTTATAGAAGAAACAATAGATAATAAAGTTGAATATGTTTCTTCGAATGGTGAGTACAACAATAATACTATAAAATGGAATATTAATTCTTTAGCTCCAAATGAAAGTGTTGAATTAACATATAAAGTAAAGGTTAAAGAAGATGAAAAAAATATTTTTGAAACAATAAAATCAGAAGGTAAATTTTATTCTCAAAATGATAGTGAAGTTTTTTTAACCACAGGAACTGTTAAAAATTTTATAAATTTGAAAACTCCTGAAATAAGTAATTCGTATAGTACATGTTATAACGAAAACAAAACAAAATATAACGGATTAGAATTAATTGATAAAATTTATAGTTGTGTTTATCCTAATAAAGAAAATCTTAATCTTTCAAAAAAATTCTCTTTTGATTATATGTTTACAAAGACTGTGGGAAACTCGCCTAAGTCAACTTCTAAAATAGCTTTTAGATCTGAAGAAATTAATAATAATACAACTTTTTCTAAAATGATATTAAATGATTATTTTAATGGAATTATAAAACATACTGATAATAAATATTATCTACCAAGATTTGATTCTTCACCACGTGCAAAAACTATAAATGTAAATGATTTTAAAGACGGAGATGTATTGATATATTATATTACTGAAAGTCAATTTACTAATGAAGAAGGCTTATATGCGTATATATATATTGATGGTAAATTTGTTGGTATAAATGGAACAGATAATACTTTAAGAAATGAATTTACTTATAATTATTATGGTCAATCATATTCTAAACATATAGATGAATCGATTTGTAACAAATATAATTTGTCAGCTTCAGCAACTTGTGATTATTTTTATAATCTTTATGGCGGTTATACAAAATTAAATTCTACTAATGAGGAAGAAATATTGAATTTCGTTAACTATCAAACTTTAATGGATAAAGATTATTATGTTATTTTAAGACCGGCCCCATGGCTTATTGATAAGTCTTCAAATCCAGATACGGGTGTTAATTTTAAGTATGGAATTTTAATGATACTAACATCTATAAGTATACTATTGTTTCTATTAATTAGAAAAAAAAGTAAATTTTTAAAACATAATTAAAAAAATAGAATTTAAATTCTATTTTTTTAATTATGTTCATATACTTTATTGGTGATAATATGGATATAAAAGTAGGAGATTATGTAACACGAATATCTCATAAACACGATATGATATTTAAAGTAATAGATATTGATGATGAGGATATTTGTTACTTGAAGGGTGCTAATGTGAGATTATATGCTGATAGTGATATGGATGATTTAGTTAAAACAGATTTTAAAATGAGTGATGATAAAGATGTAGTAGAAAGAGTTAAAGATTCAACTGTACTAGATAGAGATGATTACTTTTATCTTCCTGGTAAGATACTTCATATAGATGGAGATAGAGAATATTTAGATAGGTGTTTAAAGTACTATAATAATATTAATTTAATGGCTATGGGTATATGTGAAGATGAAAATATTGTGCCTAAAAAAATAACTGAATATTTAGAAGAGTATAATCCTAATATATTAGTCATAACAGGTCATGATGCATATTATAAGAAAAAGGGTGGAGTACATGATATAAATAGTTATAAGAATAGTATTAATTTTGTTAAAGCAGTAAAAGAAGCAAGAAAGTTTGAAAAGAGTCATGAGAAACTTGTTATAATAGCAGGTGCTTGTCAATCAGATTATGAAGAACTTATAAAAGCAGGTGCTAATTTTGCTTCTAGTCCTAAAAGAATAAATATACATGCTTTAGATCCTGCAATAATTGCTAGTCGTATGAGTTTAGCTGATATAAATAAAGATATAGATTTAAAAGATATAATATCTTCAACGAAATATGGAAAAGAAGGAATAGGTGGTATTATTACTAAAGGTACAATGTATATGGGGTATCCAAGATGACAATATCAAGTGTAAAAAAAGAAATGTTAGAACACCTAGGTGATAAAGTATCTATTAAATATAATTTAGGTAGAAATAAGTATGAAGAGTATGAAGCAAAAATAAAAGAACTATATGATTATATATTTTTAGTTGATACTGATTTAGGTGTAAAGTCTTTTTCATATATAGATGTAGTGACTAAAGTAATTAGAATTGACTATTAAAAGAAATAGTGCTATAATTCTTCTTACGGGGCCGTCTAGTTTCGACAGGTATACTTGAGCTCTAATTGCAAGTCGTAAGGTAATGCGTCAAATTCCAAAATTAAATAACTGGAAACAGAAATCAATTAGCTTTCGCTTAATAGAATATAGAAGGCTGCTTCAATAAATCTTTTCCTACGAGATTTATCTGAGGCTCGACTTAGTAGGATATATTATTACGATGTCTATAAGTAATAATGAATTTCATAGACTTACTACTAAATTGTTTGTTGATTAACTTATTTAGTAGGACATTTACTAATCAACTAAACTTGTAGACGTTATTGTGTTAGTGTATTTGGACAGGAGTGCGAATCTCCTCGGCTCCACCATAAAGATTTTTACTTAAGAATTAAGTTTTATATATAAATCACTAATTTAAAAAGTGATTTTTTTATTTATTAAAAAGCAAAATAAAGATAAATTATAAAATTATGATATAATGTAATTAGAGGAATAAATATAAATGGAGTGTGATTATGAAAAAAACTATTATATGGATTTTTATCTCAATTTTTATTGTTTTAGTAGGGTGGATAATTTTTGTAAATTCAATAAAAACAAATAAATTAGAAACTAATGAACATGTGATTAGTCATGATTTTAATGATATAAAAATTATCTCTGATACTGCAGATATTGTGCTTGCGTATACTGAAGAACAAACTAGTTTAGTAGTTTGTGATGAACGAAAAAATGTAAATCATTCAGTTAAAGTAAAGGATAATACTTTATTGATAGAAGTAGAAGATAACAGAAAATGGTATGAATATATAACTGTGAATTTTAAAACTCCTAAAATAACGATATATTTATCTAAAACCGAATATAGTAAACTATGGGTAGAATCTAGTACGGGAGATATTAATATTCCAAAAGATTTTAAATTTTCAAATGTGGATATTTTAGTAGATACAGGAAATATAGCAAATTATTCATCTGTATATGGGAATATAAAAATAAAAACTAGTACAGGTGACATTTATACTGAAAATATGATTGCTAATAATATTGATTTATCTACTTCAACTGGAAAAGTAGATATAATAGATGTAAATTGTTTAGGGAATATTAAAATTAATGTTTCTACTGGAAATACAAATATAATTAATACTAACTGTACAAATCTATTTTCTAAAGGAAGTACCGGAAATATTTCTCTGGAAAATGTAATTGCAAAAGAAAAATTCTCAATTGAGACAAATACAGGTGATGTAAAATTTAAACATAGTGATGCTAGTGATATTTTTGTAAAAACAGATACAGGAAATGTTACTGGTAATTTACTTACAGCTAAGGTTATTTTTGCTGAAACTGATACAGGATATATTGATATTCCAAAAATAATTGCAAATGAAAAATGTGAAATTATGACAGATACAGGAGATATTAAAATAACTATAGATTAATGTTATATTTAATTAGTGGAAGGGGTAGTACTCATGAATATAAAATTATTTTTTGAAGCTATAACAAAGTTTTTGTTAGGCTTTGTACTAGTTTGTTTATTAATATTTATACCAGCAGGTACTATAAAATATTTTAACGGATGGTTATTTATTTGTTTATTATTTATTCCTATGTTTATTGCTGGAATAGTTATGATGATAAAATCACCAACTTTATTAAAAAGTAGATTGAATGCCAAAGAAAAAGAAAGTGAACAAAAAGAAGTAGTTAAATTAAGTGGTTTAATGTTTATAATTGGTTTTGTAATAGCGGGTTTAAATTATAGATTTAATTGGATAGAATTACCTAATATAGTTATAATTATTAGTTCTATAATATTTATTTTTTCTTATATTTTATATGCTGAAGTATTAAGAGAAAATGTTTATTTATCACGTACAATAGAAGTTCAAAAAGGACAAAAAGTAATAGATACAGGATTATATGGAATTGTAAGACATCCTATGTATTTAGCAACTATTTTCTTATTTTTATCAATACCTTTAATATTAGGATCTATCATTTCTTTTGTTCTTTTTCTAGTATATCCATTTATAATTGTTAAAAGAATAAAAAATGAAGAAGTAGTATTGGAAAAAAATTTAAAAGGATATAAAGAATATAAAGAGAAAGTAAAATATAAATTAATTCCATTTATATGGTAAAAAGCAATCTGTTGTATAATTAAATTAGAAAGGAGTATAGGTGTATTTATGGAAAAAGGAACAAAAAAAATTAAACCGATAGTTACGTCAAGGTTATTATTTATTTCAGCACTAGATAAAATTTATTTAGTTGTTCTAGGACTAAATCTATTAGTTCTAACATATGTAAATTTCGCAGGTAGAATATCAAGCCCATATTATAATTTCTGGGGTAGAGTAGGTATAGAAATAATTATTCTTATCGCATTATTTCTTTTATATCTATTCTTGAATTGGTTCTATAAATGTGCGGTTAAAACTGTTCTATGTTTAACTGAAAATCAAGTATATAAAGAAAAATATATACCATTTAAAAGAACTGAAACAAGTATACCTTTAAACAGAATTACAAAGGTATCTACACATACAGCATTCTGGATATTTAGAGTTATTATAATTCATCAATATCATCAATTACCAATGTTCTTCTTTACTTGGAATCATCAACAATTTAAAGATGAATTAAATAAATTACTTGTAAAAGAAGAAAAAGTAGAAAATATTTATGAGACAAAAAATATCCTAAGTAAAAAAGGATGGAAAGTTGTAATGTGGATAGGAGTAGGACTTGCTGGAATAATTACTTTAATAGGTATAGTTAAATTATTTAATACTATATTTACAAAACCAATTGATGTAACAGGAAGCTATTCTTATTATGGAGATGCAATTGTAATAAATGCTGATAATACTTGTAATATCGATGATATTATTTATGATGACGTAACTAAATGTACTTGGAGGTTTAATGAAGAAACAGGCAGCCTTGTAATCGATTATGAATATGAAGATTATTCTTACTATTATGGTTATGACACAGAAGAAGATACTTTATATTTACAATATGATTATGATAGAGATGC
Source organism: Bacilli bacterium (assembly GCA_045634565.1). Lineage (GTDB taxonomy): Bacteria > Bacillota_I > Bacilli_A > RF39 > UBA660 > UMGS1613. The sequence goes on along the minus strand of JAZRAM010000001.1, from coordinate 23,915 downwards.
TCTTGTTTCAGGATACAAGACTTATACAAGACAATAACTTTTAAAATAAAAAATCGAACTTAATTGTTCGATTTTCTTTTTTGGGAGCACTTTTGGTGGAAGTACAATAATCGCTGGATATAGATTTTAGGTAACTATCTATATTAAGTATACTATGTTTTTAAGATACTCAAATAATATTTTTTTAATTAACTTTATATCTTGTTAAACTAATATTTCAGAAGAATTTTTTGTCTTTGTACACCATTATTTGCTATGTCAATAGCGTAGTGTGTTACTAAAATGGAATTTTAGTTTATTGTAAGTTTTTAAATTTTAAAACTAATTGCATATTCTTTTGTGAAATTTGATGTAATTCTTCAGGAGATGCTTCTAACCCTAATTTAATTAAAGTTTCAGAATCAAGTTGTTCGCTCATCTTTTTAATTTTGTTAAAATCATAATTGGGATTAATTTGTTGTAAATAAAATTTAGTAGGTATATTTGAATTATAATTTATTAAACCTACATTATATCCGTTTAATAAATTTTTAAGTTTATAATATTGCATAACATCATGACAAAATTCATCTTCTAATATTTTAGAAATTTTTTCTCCAACCTCAAAAGATTTTATGTTTGCTAATCTTTCCGATGGTGAAAATACATAAAATTTATTTCTCAATTTTTTCAGTTTTTTATATACAAAAAATCTTTTAATTATTAACGCATCTTTAACTTTATAACTAGGAGCAAACTCTGCATTTAATATTTCACTTTCTATATTATTATCTTCATATAACATTTTTTGTTGGTTAGCATGCTCTACTTCATGAAGTAAAACTTGTATAGCATATAAATATTTAAAATTTTTGGAGTTTTTTAAAAAAATGAAGTCATCTTCAATATAATTTAATGATTCTAGTATTAAATATAAGTCTGTAATTATAGCTTTATCGTGAAGCAAATATGAAGCGCATGTAGTCCATCGTTTTCTTAAATTATAAATATTTTTTATGTATTCAGTTAAGGCGTAATAGTTACTTGCAATCGTTATTGTATTATTTATAAAATTATCATCTATATCTTTTTCATCGCCAGAATATTTTAGTACTAATTTTTTTAGTTCTTCATGCATAATAGCACCTCTTTCAGTGTGTTCACTATTATAGCATAATATTACTAAATATCAAAATACATACCTTATTTCTATTTATTTATTGACGTTCATATGCTTTCTTTTTTTATTTCTAAATAACAAAAAAACTAACTATTTCTAGTTAGCATTTATTACTTAAACTCGAAAATTTCGAGTTTACTATCAATCTGGAGGGCCTAGTCGGATTTGAACCAACGATCAGGGAGTTGCAGTCCCACGCCTTACCACTTGGCTATAGACCCATCTGTTTCATAAATATAATTTTACACTAATCAATCTTTTTTGTCAATTATAACTTTACTTTATTAGTAAAAAATATGTTAAATAAATAAAAATATGCGTTTAATACAATAGTTTTGAAATTTAAGTGAAAATAATTGACTTTAATTATAAATAGGTATATATTTAGAATACTTGTAAAAAAGATACAAAAAAGATTAAAAATAGTATATAATTAAAGAGGTGATAAAATGTTCAAGATGTTTAAAACTTTTACAAAAAAAGATTGGTTAATAGTATTATTTAGTTTTGTGTTGATAACTACTCAAGTATGGTTAGATTTAAAACTACCAGATTATATGAGCGCAATAACAACACTCATTCAAACAGAAGGTAGTAGTATGGGGGAAATATTACTTCAAGGTGGATATATGGTGTTATGTGCTTTTGGCAGTTTAATATCAGCTATATCAGTAGGTTTTTTAACTTCCAGATTGTCTGCTAACTTTTCTTTAAATTTAAGAAGTAAAATATTTAGAAAAGTTGGAAAACTAGGAATGGAAGAAATAAAGAAGTTTGAAACAAGTAGTTTAATAACAAGAACAACTAATGATGTTACTCAAATAGAGATGTTTATAGCTATGGGACTTCAAATGCTTATAAAAGCACCTATTATGGCTATATGGGCAGTAACTAAAATATTAAATAAAAACTTAGAGTGGAGTATACTTACAGGTGCTTGTGTAATAATACTTTTAATTACAGTTATAACTTTACTTATAATAGTATTCCCAAGATTTGAAAAAGTTCAAAAACTTATAGATAAAGTAAATGGAGTTACAAGAGAAAACTTAACTGGCATTAGAGTAATAAGAGCGTTTAATGCTGAAAAATTTCAACAAAATAGATTTGAAAAAGTAAACAGTGATTTAACTAATATGCAGATGTTTAATCAAAAATGTTTTGCTATACTTAATCCTATGATGAATCTTGTTATGCATAGTTTAACTTTAGGAATATACATAATAGGTGCTATACTAATAAGTAATGCTGGATTACTTGATAAAATAAGTTTATTTAGTAATATGGTTGTATTTACAAGTTATGGTATGCAAGTAATAGCTGCTTTCTTAATGCTTGCTATGATATTTATGATATTACCACGTGCACAAGTCTCTGCTAAAAGAATTAATGAAGTATTAGATAGTGATATTGCTATTAAAGATGGAAATATAGATGTAAAAGAAACTAAAGAACAAGGTACAATAGAGTTTAGAAATGTATCATTTAAATATCCTGATTCTGATGAATATTTACTTGAAAATATAAGTTTTAAAGTAGAAAAAGGAGAAACTATCGCTTTTATAGGTTCTACAGGAAGTGGTAAAAGTACTTTAATAAATTTAGTTCCAAGATTTTATGATGCTACAGAAGGTGAAGTTTTAATAGATGGAATAAATGTTAAGGATTATACTTTAGAATCTTTAAATAATAAAATAGGATATGTTCCACAAAAAGCAGTTATGTTTACAGGTACTGTTAAATCTAATGTAGGTTATGGATATAATGGAAAAAAAGATGCAAGTCTAAATAGAATAAAAGAAGCAATAGAAGTTGCACAAGGTACTGATTTTGTAACTAAAATGGATAAAAACTATAATTCTCATATTGCTAGAGGTGGAACTAACATATCTGGTGGACAAAAACAAAGACTTGCGATAGCTAGAGCAATAGCAAGAGATCCTGAAATATATATTTTTGATGATTCTTTCTCAGCATTAGATTATAAAACAGATGCAATACTTAGAAAAGAATTAAAAAAATATACAAAAGATGCTACAAGTTTAATAGTAGCACAAAGAATAGGTACTATTATAAATGCAGATAAAATAGTTGTGCTTGATAAAGGTAAATGTGTAGGGATAGGAACACATAAAGAACTTTTAAAGAAATGTAAAATTTATAAAGAAATTGCTTTATCACAACTTTCAAAGGAGGAATTACAAAATGGCTAGACATGGTGGACCAATGAAAGTTTCTGAAAAATCTAGAGATTTTAAAGGCTCTATAACAAGATTATTTGATAATTTAAGCACTTGGAAATATTTCTTAATAATTTCTTTAGTTCTTGCTATGGTAAGTGCTATTTTAGCTCTAGTCGCACCTAATAAATTATCGAAATTAACGGATACAATAGCTTCTGGAATAAGTCCTAATATAAGTGAAAAAATTGTAAAAGATATAATGTCTGATAAAAATATAAGTAATGAAGATAAAGTAGAGTTTAAAGAATTACTTGATTCTGCTAAAGAAGAAGATGCAGATTTAAATGAGTTATCAAGTAATTTTGATAGATTACCTAAATCTATTTATGAGATAGTTAAGCCTAAAATAGATATGTCTAAAGTAAAAAGTATTGCTATATTTTTAGGATTATTATATTTAATAAGTGCCATATTTAATTATATTCAATCATTACTTATGACAATTGCTTCTAACAAGTTTGCTAAAAAACTTAGAAGCGATATAAGTAAAAAAATAAATAGGTTACCACTTAAGTATTTTGATACACATGAAACTGGAGATGTTTTATCTAGAGTTACTAATGATGTTGATATGATTGCACATAACTTAAATCATAGTTTGTCATCATTAGTAACAAGTTTAACACTTTTCCTAGGTTCAATTTTCATGATGTTTGTAACAAATTGGATTATGGCTATAACAGCAATTCTTTCAAGTTTAATAGGTTTTGCTTTAATGGGACTAATTCTAGGTAAATCCCAAAAATATTTTACAGAAAGACAAGAACAATTAGGGGATTTAAATGGATATATTGAAGAAATATATTCAGGACACAATGTAGTAAAAGCATACAATGGAGAATATAAAGCCAATAAAGAATTTGATGGTTTAAATAATAAATTATATGAGTGTAATTGGAAAAGTCAGTTCTTAAGTGGGATAATGCAACCTTTAATGATGTTTATTGGTAACTTTGGATATGTAGCTGTTTGTGTAGTAGGTGCATTACTTGTTATGAACAATATTATTACATTTGGCGTAATTGTGGCATTTATAATTTATGTTAGAATGTTTTCTAATCCACTTTCACAAATTGCTCAAGCAATGACGTCTCTTCAATCAATTGCTGCTGCATCAGAAAGAGTATTTGATTTTATTGACGAAGAAGAAATGACAAATGAAAGTAAACTAAAAGGTAAACTTAACAAAAAAAGTGTAAAAGGTGAAATAGAGTTTAGAAATGTTAAGTTCGGTTATGATGAAAATAGAACAATAATAAAAGATTTTAGTGCTAAAGTTAAACCAGGGCAAAAGATAGCTATAGTAGGTCCTACAGGTGCTGGAAAAACTACAATGGTAAATCTACTTATGAAGTTTTATGAAATAAATTCTGGAGATATATTGATAGATGGAGTATCTATAAAAGATTTAACTAGAGAAAATATTCATGATTTATTTGTAATGGTGCTTCAAGATACTTGGGTATTTGAAGGTACTATTAGAGATAATCTTAAGTTTAATAAAAAAAATGTTAGTGACAAAGAAATAATGGAAGTTTGTAAAGTAGTTGGTGTTGATCATTTTATTAAAACACTTCCAGGTGGATTAGATGCAATAATAGGTGATAATGATGCTATAAGCCAAGGTCAAAAACAATTACTTACAATAGCGCGTGGTATGATTGAAAATGCACCTTTCTTAATACTAGATGAAGCAACTTCGAATGTAGATACAAGAACAGAAGAATTAGTTCAAAAAGCTATGGATAAATTAACAAAAGGCAAGACATCTTTTATAATTGCTCATAGATTATCTACTATTAAAAATGCTGATTTAATATTAGTTATGAAAGATGGTAATATAGTAGAGCAAGGAACTCATTCTAAACTGTTAAAGAAGAATGGATTCTATGCAGACCTCTATAATTCACAATTTGAAACAATTGTTGAATAAACACTTTACAAAATAAAAAAAATAGTGTATATTTTATATATCACTATTTAATGCAGGTGTAGTACAATGGTTAGTATATGGCCTTGCCAAGGCTAGGATGCCGGTTCGATCCCGGTCACTTGCTCCATATGAATTTAAATCAATCGAAAGGTTGATTTTTTTATTACAATCATATTATAATAACTTTAGAAGAGTGGTGATACTATGTTAATTGATACACATGCTCATTATAACAGTTGCGTTATGGAAAACATAAAGAATGAAATTGATATTGTTAATAAAAATAAAGATTTAACAAAAATAATAAATGTAGGATTAGATTATAAAACTAGTGAAGAAGCAATAAAAATAGGGATTCGAAATAAAAAATTTTATTCTACAATAGGTATACATCCTTTATATGATGGAAAAGTAAATGAATTAGAATATCTTTATGATAAATATGATAATAAAAAAATAGTCGCAGTAGGTGAAACTGGTATTGATACAAGTGGAGATATTTCAGTACAAATAGATAAGTTTATAGAGAGTATTAGACTTGCAAATAAATTAAAATTACCTTTGATTATCCATTCTAATACTACAAAAGATAGTAGGGAATATGCTAATAAAATATGTATTGAAATAATAAAAAAATATAAACCACTATATGGATTTATATTTCATTTCTTTCAACCTGATTTAGAAATATTAGATGAAATAATAAAGTTAGGTGGATATATTTCTGTTGGTTCTAATATAACTAGACCTACGGCAAGTAAATCTTTAGAAGTAGTAAAAAATGTTCCAATAGATAAACTTATTATTGAAACTGATTATCCATTTTTAACTGCTAATCCAAATCAAAGAGGTAAAGATACTTTTGATAAAATATGTGAACTAAAAAATAAAGAAAAAGTACTTATGAAACAAATATTAAATAGTACAGCTGAAAAATTATTTTATAACTTAAAAAGATGATTTATCATCTTTTATTTTTTAAATAATTTTTTTACTTTAGATAAAACTTTATTTTTAGGAATACTTTCAGTATAATTTTTTTCAAAGTTATCAAGTTGTTCTAATACTGGATCTGTTTTTTCAATTGGTTCATTATTATAAAGTTTTTCTAAATCTTCTTTGTGATTTTTATTATTAAAACTACCATAGAAAAGATATCCGCACATTTTATTTAGTTGGTCTTCTTCGAGCTTATCTAAATCTAATCTTAAAATATAATTCATATCATATCTATGATATTCACTATTAAGACTTTTTTTATTTATTGCTTTTCTTAATAACAAACTTCTTAATTCTTTGTTTTCGGTTTCGTAAATAGTATGTACATCTTGAGTATGATGTATACTATTTAGAGAATGTTGACAAGTCATCAATTGATACAAATCTCTAAATAAGTCACAATCTTTTACAGTTAATAATAATTCTATATCTCTATTTTTATATTCACTATTTGAGAAATAAATGTTTGAAAGGAGTGATTCAAAATACATAACAAATTGATCATCAATGTTACTTAGAAGTTGTAAATTGTTTAAATAATCTTTTTGTTGTCTTTGACTTATGCAATTTCTTTTTTCAAGCATATGAGTATCTTTAAAATCTAAATATTTATAAACTTTTTCATATGGATGTGCTATACAAGTTCTTTCAGGATTTCTTATAAAACAATACAGAGCTAAAGCTGTAAGTTCGCTTTTTGAATTAGCAACCAAATCAACTTCTGTTCTATAGTGTTTACCATTTATTATATTTGAATCGGTCATTAGTTCATATAAAATATTATCTATATTATGATGTTTTGCAAGAATTTGCATATTTTCTAAGTGATATTTGTCTTTTAAAGAATTTTCGTTTGCGGCTAATCTATCAATGCCATGTTCTGGGAATGAGTGTGACCCTTGTAAACATTTACTACTACAAGTAGCAATTAATTTCATATCTTTTTGGTGATATGGACTTTTTAATGAATTTTTGTCAGCTGCAATTTCAGCCAAACATTCTGCTACTAAATCATCAGACCGGTTATCAATGTCTTTAGCTTCAAGAATAAGTTTTAAGTCTTCGTCATGATATTTACTATTGATAAAAGAAGTTTCTGCTATTACCCATAAAGCATATCTAACATTTGAAAACTTGCTCATTATTTCCATATCTTTATAATAATGTTTACTGTTTAAAAACTTTGGATTACATAATGTATCAAAGTTATGATAGAAACCATCCTCAACCTTAAGATTCATCATTAAATCAATTCTTCTATTATAATCATCACAATTTAATAAATCATTGTTAATTAGTAAATGTTTAGGAAATAAAATTGAATCAGGATTAACATTTAGACTATTAAAATTATTTACTTGTTTTTTTGATAATCCATTTAACCAATTTTCAAATTCTTTTATATCACTAAATGTTTCTGTTAAGTTATATTTTTTTATTTGATTAATAAATTTTTTTAGTGTTTCTTTTTCCACAATAAAACCTCCCTAATTTATATAAATATTATATCAAAAACTATTTTTGTTTACAACAAATAAATAGGTGTGCTATAATTTTTATAGATGGGAAGATGATTATATGCAAAAAGATTTTAAATTAGAAACTATATTATCCATAATAACTAATAAAAGTTTCGTAGATGATTTTAATGAAGTTTTTGAATTAGTTTGGTTTATGTATAATGATCCCAGTATAACTACTTGTGGAATATGTGTTTTAATAGAAGAAATGAAAGAACACTTATTAAACATACATCCAGAACTTAACGAAATTGATGATGTTCCTGTATTTAAATTTTCTTTAGATGGATGGATGAAACAACAAAAATTAAAATATGGTGAGACTTTACCTGTATGCAGAGTAGGGGAAAAGTTAAAAACAATTGAAAAACAAAAAACAAAAAGAAAATGACTTAATCATTTTCTTTTTAAATATTTTTTATTTACATGTACTTCATTTAAAAGTTTATTAGTAATTTCTTTGTTTGGAGTAATTGATTCACTATCTAAAATAATTTCACATTTATCAACGTCTATATTTAAATTTTTACCTAGATTTATAAATAAGTCTACAGAGAATTCAGTATTGATAAATGCTTGACCAAAATCTATTTCAAAGCAAGTTAAATTATCTAATAAATTTCCATGTATTCTTGTTCTTAAAACATTAGTACCATCACCATATACAAATTTACTTTTTAAATATTCATAAGTTTCTAATAATAATTGGTGCTCTTCAAATAAATCCAAATATTTTTTGCAACTTATTGAATCTAGTTTTATATCTTTTTTATAAAAATTCTTGTCTAGAGGATTACCTCCGCTAGTTATAAAAGAATATATATGTTGATCTTTTTCACAAATGTATAATATGGTATAGTCATAATCACATATTACCGGATCAATTATGTCAATAACTAGCATTCTATATTTTTCTGCATTAACATTAAATTTATCAAATCTCAATATTTTTAAGTCTTTCCCAAGTTCTAATTTGTTTAAAGAGTCATATTTCTTTTTGAATGAAATATAAAGTTTATTAAATGAAGAAACTAATTTATATAAATTTATAGTATTTTCATAATTAATTTTTTGAGAGTTTATATCAAAATCAACTCTACAAAAATCAATTCTATTAATTGTATTAGTGAAAACTAAATTTACATCTTTTATAAATCTATCTAATTCATTCATTATTATCACCAATTTATTTTTTTATCAATTTTTTTGTAGTAGAGTAGATATCATCTGGAGAGTGGAATTCTACATTTTGATATCCATCTTTATTTACTAAGAAAGATAAATGTTTGCCTTGTCTTAAATCGTGTAAATCATTAGCAATTATATAATCCATATCATTTTTAATACATAATTTTCTTGCAACATCCATTAAGTGTTCTTTAGATACATTTTCTAATAATTTAAATCCAACTAGAGTAGAGTCGCTATACCATTTTCTTAAATTAGAAATTAACTTAGTCGTTAAAGTTAATTTAACAGTTAAATGTGGTTCATAACTACTAATTTTAGTATCATCATTTACTTTACAGTTAGGGTTAGTTAATATATTTAATATTTCTTCTTTAGTAGTTAAACCACTTTTTATAGCAAGCGCTAATTCCTCAGCCATATCTTCCATTTTAAATGAAAATTCGGGTTTATAATCTCCAACTGCAGAAGAATGTATTACTAAATCGTATTTGTTTTTTGATTCATTTTTTAAAGCATTAAACATATCTTCAGTTGTTTCAATAGGTATACTTATTAGATTAGGATTATTAACTAAATTATACTTTTCAAATAATCCGCTTCTAAAAACACTTCTAGTTGCGATTAGTGTAACTTTATCTCCTTCATTTAAATAATTTTTTGTAAGTTCAATTCCAAGTCTACCAGTAGACATATTAGTTATTTTCATAACTTCATCAATGTACTCATTTGTAGGTCCTGCTGTTATTAAAATATTTTTTTCTTTCATAATTTTATCTCCTTTCTACTTGTATTATATCAATCTTTAATATATAATAAAAATATATATTACTTATGTTTGATATAAGGAGTGATTATATGAATATAAATTTTGAATTATACAAAGTGTTCTATGAAGTAGCAAATGAAAAGAGTATTTCTAAAGGAGCAGAAAAGTTAATGATAAGTCAGCCTGCAGTAACTCAATCTATAAAAACATTAGAAGGTGAGTTAGGTGGCCAACTTTTCATAAGAACACCTAAAGGTGTAATTTTAACTACTGAAGGAGAGATTCTTTATAATTATATTAAAGATGGAATGAGTTATTTTGTAAATGGTGCGAATAAGTTTAGCTCATTAAAAAATCTTGATTCTGGAGTTATAAATATAGGAGCTACTACAATTATTTCTGAAAAGTTTTTAATGCCATATTTAAAAGAATTTAATAATAAATATCCTAATATAGTAATAAATGTAGTAAATGATTTAACTGATAACTTAATTAAAAAACTTAGAAATGGTGATTTAGATATAGTTATTATGTCTACAAATAATAATACAGATATTAAAGATTTAAAATTAAAAGAAATAGCTTCTTTGAATGATATATTTGTAGGAAGTGAAAAATATAAAAATAAAAAAATAGAATCTATAGAAGATTTATTAAAAGAAGAACTTTTATTACAAAAGTATCCATCTGTAAGTAGAACTAATTTTAATAATTATTTAAAAGAAAATAATTTAAGTTGTACTCCTAAAATGGAAGTAGTTAGTCATTCACTTTTAACAAGCTTTACAGAAAATGGATTTGGTATAGCTCTTTTAACAAAGGAGTTTATAACAGATAAATTAAATAAAACTTTGTTTGAAATAAAAACTGATGTTAAGATACCTAAAAGAACTCTTGTATATGCGGTAAAAAGTAATAGTATTCCGAGTTTTACTACAGTTAAGTTTATTGAAATATTGAAAAGTGTAATTTGACATTTTTTATAAATAATACTATAATAATAAACAATTTAAAGGGGGATATTATGAATAAAAAACACTTTAATGTTTGGGAGTTTAAGCAAGCACTTGAACTTGGAGAAAAAGATCCGATATCTGCAAGAGTTTTATATGAAGAATATTTAAAAAAATATCCAGATGATTATTCAGCTTATTCGTATTATTGTTCTAACTTAATTACTTTAGGAGAATTAGAACTTGCAGAAAAAGTTTTAAATTATGTAGAAAAAGAATATTTGAAAAACGACGCTTTTAATAAAAAACATAAAATTGAAAAATTTGAATATAATTTATTTTTTGTTAGAATGAAATTGTTATCTTATCAAGAAAGGTATGAAGAATTATATAAATTATGTGTAAAAAACATAAGTAGAGTAGTAGATAAAAGTTTAAATAGTGTCTGGTTTTATTCTAAAAAAAGAACAGGTAGATTAAATAATGAAAAAAGAGATGTGAACTCATATTTATTTAAGCAAATAGTTAGATATGAAGAAGAAGACTTTTATAAACATATAGAGAAACATTTATCTAGTTATAATGAAAAAGCAGATGTTCCGAATTCATCTATATTTGAAGAAAATTTTCCTTTAAAAGAAGTAGTAGAAGAAATAAAAAAGTATATTCCATCAGATAAAAGATTATTTTTAGGATTTTATGATGATATATATTATTTTAAGTATGATGAATGTGGTAGAGATGATAAAAAACTTGTTGATTATTTTAAAGTTGTTTGTCTACATAACTCACAAGATTTTATAACTATGTGTCCTATGAATTGCAATGATAATTTACCATATATAGATTTAAATTATATGAAAAAAGAAGAACCTGTAAAGGTTAAAAGAATGAGTCAAATAGATAGATTTAATCAAAGGTATAACAGAAAATAAAAAAGTAAAAAAACAAAAAGTGTAAAAAGTGATTTTTTGAAAAAAGTCACTTTTTTTGAATATTAAAAATCAAAAAGTGTTGAAAAATAAGAGTTTGTGGTTTTTAAATGAATCAAAAAATGAAAAAAAGTAAAAAACAATTTACAAAAAAAACAAAAAATTTCATTAAAAATCTATTGACTGTTTGATAGGGCGATGATATACTTAAAATGTAGAAAGATAGGAGTAAGGTTATGACAGAGACAGAAGAAAAATTAAACTTAGTAGTTGTCAAAAGAAATGGTAAAAAAGTAGATTTTGATGGTACTAAAATAGCACTTGCTATCAAAAAAGGTTTTGATAGTGTAAATGAACAAGATGAAGAAACAGGAAAATATAAATATGATGATAAAGATATTACTAAAGTTTATAACGAAGTAATTAAACAAATAGAAAAAAATTATACTGATAAAATAAAAATAGAAGAGATACAAGACTTAATAGAAGAATCTTTAAAGAAAAAAGGATATGAAGAAGTTTATGTATCATTTGCTGAATATAGAGATAGACGTACTCAATCAAGGGAAATGTTTGTTGATGATAAAAGAATGCATAAGTTCTTAAAAACTATTGAAGGTTTAGGACTTAAATCTGCTTCAGAAGATGATACAAAAAGAGAAAACGCAAACGTAGATGGAGATACAGCTATGGGAACTATGCTTCAATATGGCTCTACTGTATCAAAAGAGTTTGCTAAAGCATATTTAGTTAAAAAGAAATTCTCAGATGCTCATGATAATGGAGAGATACATATTCATGATATGGATTTCCTTGCAATGGGAACTACGACTTGTATGCAAATTGAATTAGATAGGTTATTTAAAAAAGGTTTTTCAACAGGACATGGTTACTTAAGACCACCTAAAGATATCGCATCTTTTAGTGCACTTGCAGCTATAGCTGTTCAAGCAAATCAAAATGATCAACATGGAGGGCAAAGTATTCCAGCATTCGATTTCTTTATGGCACCTGGTGTACTTATGACATTTAAAAAGCAATTTAAACAACAAATAAATGATTATCTTGATTTACAAGGATTACTTTCTCATATAAGTATGGATAGAGTAGCTAGAGAAATAGACAAGTTAGAAAGTATTAACTTTGGTATAGAAATTTTTAAACCTATATATAAAGATTCAGAACAACTTGAAAGATTATTTACTAAAGCTTATGAAAAAGCACTTGCTAAAACTGATAGATTAACTTATCAAGCTATGGAAGCATTTATTCATAATTTAAATACAATGCATTCAAGAGCTGGGGCTCAAGTACCATTTTCATCTATTAACTTTGGTACTGATATAAGTCCAGAAGGAAGAATGGTTTCACTTAACTTCTTAAAAGCAACTGATGCTGGATTAGGAAAAGGAGAAACTCCAATATTCCCAGTATCAATCTTTAAAGTAAAAGAAGGAGTTAACTATAATCAGGAAGATCCAGACTATGATATCTTTAGATTATCTTGTGAAGTATCTTCAAAAAGATTATTCCCTAACTTCTCATTCTTAGATGCACCATTTAATCTTTCATTCTATAAACCAGGTGATTATAGAACTGAAGTAGGTTATATGGGTTGTAGAACAAGAGTTATGAGTGATATAACAGACTTAAATAATCAAACAACAGGTGGTAGAGGTAACTTATCATTTACTTCAATAAACTTACCTAGAATAGCTATTAAATATGGTATTTGTCTAAAAGAAAGAGATAAAGCAGATATGGAAGGTTTCTATAAAGAACTTGGAGAAACTATGGAACTTGTTAGAGATCAATTATTAGAAAGATTTGAAATTCAATGTAATAAGAGATGTTATAACTTCCCATTCTTAATTGAACAAGGTGTATGGACTGATGGAGATAAATTAAAACCAACAGATAGAATGAGAAAAATATTAAAACATGGTAGTTTAACTTTAGGTTTTATAGGACTTGCTGAAACTTTAAAAGCTTTAATAGGAGAACACCATGGTGAATCAGAAAAAGCTCAAAAATTAGGATTAGAAATAATTGAATTTATGAGAAACAAATCTGATGAATTCTCAAAAGATTACAATTTAAACTTTGCTTTAATCGCAACTCCAGCAGAAGGATTATCTGGAAGATTTGTTAATATAGATAGAGCAATCTATGGAAAAATTAAAGGTGTAACTGATAGAAGTTACTATACAAACTCATTCCATGTTCCAGTTTATTACAACACTTCAATTAAACATAAACTTGAAACAGAAGCTCCATATCACAATTTAACAAACGGTGGTCATATTTCATATATTGAATTAGATGGAAATACCGCTATGAATGTTGATGCATTTGAAAGTGTAATTAGAATGATGAAAGAAGTTGGAATTGGTTATGGTGCAATTAACCATCCAGTAGATAGAGATCCAGTATGTGGATATGTAGGGGTAATTGGAGATGTGTGTCCAGGATGTGGACGTAAAGAATTTGATTCAGTACCACTTGAAGAAGTAAGAAACTATCAATGTGGATGTTAAGGAGGTAAATTATGGAAAAATTAGTTGGTGAAGGTGTAGGATTCGAAAGAATTAGAAGAGTTACAGGATACTTAAGTGGAGATGTAAAAAGATTCAACAACGGTAAAAGAGCAGAAGAAAAGGATCGTGTAAAACACACTGGCGTTAAAGAAGTAATGAATTGTGAAAAGTGTGCTAAATAATGAAAATTAGATTAGCTGCAGATTTACAAACAGATAGTATAGTAGATGGCGTTGGTATAAGGACTGTTATTTGGACTCAAGGATGTTCTCATAATTGTCCTAATTGCCATAATCCACAGACTCATGATTTTAATGGTGGAGATTTGGTAGAACTTGAAGATGTAATAGAAGAAATAGAAAACTTATCTGGTCAAGATGGTGTTACTTTTTCAGGTGGAGACCCTATGTTTCAAGCTAAAGAGTGTAGTATACTTGCTAAAAAAGTTCATGAATTAGGTATGAATGTCTGGGCATATACAGGATTTACTTATGAAGAACTTATTAATAAAGGAAGTAAAGATATCTTAGAGTTTTTAAGTAATATAGATGTACTTATAGATGGTAAGTTTGATCCTTCTTTAAAAAGCTTAGATTGTCCTTTTAGAGGATCTACTAATCAAAGACTTATAGATGTACCTAAATCATTAGAAAACAAGAAGATAATATTATACAATTTAAATAAAAATAGAATTAACAATAAAAAGAAAGAAGCTATATATATTTAGCTTCTTTAAGTTGCTTTTTTCTAAAAAATGTGTATAATATAACCCGTTAAAGGGGGAAATACCATGTTTGGAGAAAAGCCTATATTTGGACAAAGTGAATTAAAAATTGATGCTAAAGGAAGAATATTTATTCCTTCAAATACCAAAAGAGAAATGGGGGAAGAGTTAGTATTAATATTTAACGCAAATTTAAATGTATATGAAATATATAGTGTTGATAAATTAAAAGATAGATTTGAATTAATGAATAGTTTAATATTAAACTCAAAAACTAAAAAAGATAAAAAATTCTATGAAAAAATGATGTGTGAGTTTAGTAAATCAATATTGAGAAGTGAAAAAATAGATACTCAAGGTAGATTTTCTACAGGAAAAACTTTTGAAGGATATGAAAAAGTTTTAAGTACTGGAGCATATGATCATTTAATTATAGATCCAATAAAAAATAAGAAGTAATCTTCTTTTTTTTGACTAGGTGTGATATAATTATTTGGGTGATGATATGAAAAAAGGATTAAAAAATATTTTTATTTTTGGATTTCTGATTTTAATAGTTGATCAAATTGTAAAAATAGTAATAAGTAATAAAATGATTTTAAATCAAACTTATGTAGTTATTAAAAATTTTTTCTCAATATCACTTGTTCATAATACAGGTGCTGCATTTAGTATATTAAATGATAGTACAATAATACTTATAATTATTGGAGTATTTGCTTTAATAGGATTAATTTTTTATATTAAAAAAATAGAATCAATAGATAATATAGATATATTTGCATATTCACTTTTAATAGGGGGAATAGTAGGTAATTTAATAGATAGAATAATATATGGATATGTAATAGATTATTTAAGTTTTAAATTTGGTAGTTATTATTTTCCAATATTTAATTTTGCAGATATCTGTATTGTAATATCAGTTTTAATCATTATAATAAAAATGATTAAGGAGGACTTATGGAAATCGTAGTAAATGAAGATAAAAATATAAGAATAGATGCTTATTTAAGTGGTAAATTAGATTATAGTAGAAGTAAAATAGTAAAGATGATAAGCGATGGTACTATTTTAGTTAATGGCAAAACAGTTAAAAATAGTTATACATTAAAACAAGATGATGTGATAACTGTAGGTGAATATGTTGAAGAAGAAATGAATATAGAGCCTGAAAATATACCACTAGATATAGTTTATGAAGATGACGATGTAATAGTAGTAAATAAACCTAATGGAATGGTAGTTCATCCTGCAGTAGGTAATAATCATGGAACTTTAGTCAACGCACTTCTTTATTATTCTAAAAATTTAAGTGATATAAATGGAGAGTTTAGACCAGGTATAGTACACAGAATAGATGCAGATACAACAGGTCTTTTAATGGTAGCTAAAAATAATAAAGCTCACGAAATACTTGCAGATCAACTTAGTAAAAAAGAAACAACAAGAAAATATATCGCATTAGTTTGGGGAGTAATAAAAGAAGATACTGCGACAATAGATGCTCCAATAGGTAGAGATAATACAGATAGAAAGAAAATGGCAGTTACTAGTATAAATAGTAAAGATGCCATTACACATCTTAAAGTATTAAAAAGATTTAAAGATGCAACTTTAATAGAATTACAACTTGAAACAGGTAGAACTCATCAAATAAGAGTTCATATGAATTATATAAATCATCCAGTTGTTAATGATCCTGTATATGGAAGAAGAAAATTAATAGATGAAACAGGACAATGTTTACATGCTTTTCAACTTGGATTTAATCATCCTAAAACAAAAGAGTATATGGAATTTAAGTGTGATTTACCTAAGTGCTTTAAAAACATTTTAAAGTCTTTTGAGGAAGATGAATAATCTTCTTTTTTTATTAATTTTTATTTGATTATTTTTTTTATTATAGTATAATGATTATAGGTGATAACATGGCAAAACGAAGAAGATTAAGTAAAAAAGGTAAAAAGTTTTTTAGTGTATTAAGTGTTATTTTTATAACAATAATTGCTATAGCGATTTGTTCTAATTTAGGTGGAGAAACAACAACTGATGATGCTTCAAAAGATAAACCTAAAAAGAAAGAAGAACCTAAGGTAGAAGAAAAATTAAAAATATTAGATTTAGATTCTAATACAAGACCTTATGCAGTTATGATAAATAATATTAAAACCGTTTGGGGATATCAAAGTGGTATACAAGATGCTTATATGGTATATGAAATAATTGTAGAAGGCGGATATACTAGACTTATGGCGTTATTTAAAGATAAAAAATTAGATAGACTTGGATCAGTTAGATCGTCTAGACATTATTTTTTAGATTATGCTCTAGAGAATGATGCGATTTATGTACACTTTGGATGGAGCCCACAAGCAGAAAGTGATGTGAAAAAACTTGGAGTAAATAACATTAACTTTATGAGTTATAATGGTTATACTAGAGACAGAAGTTTAGGTCTTGCTTCTGAACATACTGCATTTACCACCACACAAGATATAATGGACGGTGCAGATAAATATGGCTATAGTAAAACTACTGAAGAAAAACCGGTATTAGATTATAGTGTTAAATCAGTAAATTTATCTAATATGGAAGGTGTAATACCTGCAAACAAAGTATTCATAGATTATTCAAATAGTAGATCTACTTCGTTTGAATATGATAGTGTTAATAAAGTTTATAATAGATTTCAAAATAATGTAGTACATAAAGATTACATAACTGGATTACAATATACAACTAAAAATATAATAACTTATCAAGTTGTAAATTATACTATAAGTGGCGATGATAAAGGAAGACAAACTTTAGAAAATGTAGGAAGTGGTACTGGATGGTTTATAACAGATGGTTATGCGGTTCCGATAACATGGGAAAAATTATCAAGAAGTAGTAAAACTGTTTATAAATATAAGGATGGAACAAAGATAAAAGTAAATGATGGAAATACATATATTCAAATACAGCCAACGGGAAAAACTTTAACTATTGAATAAGCCTTTGTTTTAAAGTTTTTTTTTAAAGCTTTCAAAAAAAGGTAACAAAAACCATTATAATTTTTTAAAATTCATGATATAATGTAATAGTTGCCGAGGTGAATTAGTGGTATGGCGAATTATAATAAAGATCAAGAATACTTATTTATTATAGATAATATAATGGAAAATGAATCATTTAAGAAAATAGGAAATATTAAACATCATAATACTAACAGGTTAGATCATTCTATGAAAGTTTCATATTATTCTTATAAAATCGCTAAAACATTAAAACTTGATTATAAAGAAGTAGCGCGTGGTGGACTTCTTCATGATTTCTATACAGATAAAATAAGCGAGTGTAATAAAATTAAGGATAAAATAAAATTATTTTCAACTAAGCACCCTAAAGATGCAGTAACTAATGCAACTACTTATTTTAACTTATCAGAAAAGGAAATAAATATAATTGAATCACATATGTTTCCTGTAGATTATAGAGTCCCTAAATATGCTGAAAGTTGGATTGTTAGTTTAGTAGATAAGATATTAAGTTTTGGAGAATTCTCTAAAAAATTTAGTTATAAATTAAGTTATGTATTTAATTTATATTTACTATTTGTATTAAATGTTATAAAATAGGCTTATATTTATAAGCCTTAATTTGTATCCGTAGCTCAGTAGGATAGAGCGATTGCCTCCTAAGCAATAGGTCGTTGGTTCGATTCCAATCGGGTACACCATTTTTGTATATATTTGAAAAAGAATAGTTTTATATTCTTTTTCTTTATAGTATAATATAAATGTTGGGAGCAATTTATGGAAAAATATAAAGATGTAGAAAAAAGCATAATAAAAAAATATAGAAAAGAAATATGGAGTAAGTTTGTTAAAGCTGTACAAGAATATGAACTCATAAAAGAAAATGATAATATTATGGTATGTATAAGTGGTGGTAAAGATTCATTTTTACTTGCTAAATGTTTTCAAGAAATAATTAAACATGGTAAGTTTAAATTTAATGCTCATTATGTAGTAATGAATCCAGGTTATAAAAAAGAAAATTTAGAACTAATAAGAAAGAATGCATTAGAACTTAATATACCAATCGAAATATTTGAAAGTGATATATTTGAAGTAGTAGATAAAGTATCAAGTGAAAGCCCTTGTTATTTGTGTGCTAGAATGAGAAGAGGATTTTTATATAGTAAAGCTAAAGAGTTAGGGTGTAATAAAATTGCTTTAGGTCATCATTTTGATGATGTAATTGAAACAACACTCCTTTCTATGTTTTATGGTTCGGAAATTAAAACAATGATGCCAAAACTTCATAGTACTAATTTTGAAGGTTTAGAACTTATAAGACCTTTATACTTAGTTAAAGAAGAAGATATAATTAGTTGGTCTAATCATAATGAATTAACATTTTTAAATTGTGCTTGTAAGTTTACTGAAAAAAATAGTAATGATTTTGAAAATAGTAGTAAAAGAAAAGAAATAAAACAACTAATAAAAGATTTAAAAAAAGTTAATAAAAATATAGATCATAATATCTTCAAAAGTTTAGATAATATAAATTTAAATTGTGTTCTTGGTACTGTTAAAAATGGGGTTAAAAAAAGTTTTTTAGAAGATTACGATAAAGAATAATTTATTTATTCTTTTTTTTATATGTGTTATAATTATTATAGGTGAAATCATGAAGTATGTATTAGATGATATAGAGTATGATGTTATAATAGAAAAAAAGAATAATAAAAATTTATATATACGAGTTAAAGAAGATGGTAAGATATATGTTACTTGTAATTATTTAACTACAAAAGGAATGATATTAAAAGTATTAGATGAAAATACTACATCTTTACACAAAATGGTAAAACGCGCTTTAAAACAAAAGGAAAAAAGTGATAAATTCTTTTATTTAGGTAATTCATATGATATAATTATAAATGAAGATATAAGTAAAGTAATATTAGAAGATGATAAAATATATACAAAAGATTTGAAAATGCTTGATAAGTGGAAAAAAGAAGAAATTATTAGAGTGTTTGATGATAGATTTGTTATAGTATTTAATCAATTTAAAGAAAATATAAAATCTCCAATACTTAAGATAAGAGATATGAAAACTAGATGGGGAGTTTATAATAGAAAGAATCATACAATAACTTTAAATGCTAGACTAATAGAATTTGATATAGAAAAAATAGATTATGTTATTATACATGAGTTAAGTCATATAATACATTTTGATCATTCAAAATCTTTTTGGAATTTAGTTAGTAAGTATTGTAAGGATTATAAAAAAATAAGAAAAGAGATGAAGGAATAATGAAACAATTTTTTAAGAAATTTAAATACATTTTATTAGTTTTAATTTTATTAGTTGTTAATTTTTCATTTCCTACAAAAGAAGTTGCTGAAGCTAAAACGTTAAGACAATTAAAAGAAGAGTTAATTGCTAAAAAAGCAGAATATGAAGCAAACAAACAACAACAACAAGCAACTAAAGTTGAGATTGAAAACGCGAAACAAAAAGCTCTTTCTATTAGTATTGAGATTGAAGGAATACAAGAAGAAATGGTTAATTTAACTAATGAAATAGAAGAACTTAACGTTGAAATCGAAGAAAAAGAAAAAGAGATAAAAAAGATAATGAACTATTATCAACTTTCTAATAGTGAATCAGCTTATTTGGAATATGTATTTGAAGCAGCAGATTTTACAGATTTTATATATAGAATGGCAATTGCAGAACAACTTTCTAAATATAACGATAAATTAGTTGATGAATTTCATGCGAAAATAAAAGAAAATGAAAATAAGAAAGTAGAATTAGATAAAAAAACAGTATCACTTTCTAATAAACAAGAAGAATTAGAAAAACAAATAAAAGTATATGAATCTGAATTAAGAGGTATTGTTGAAGGCGCTGTTGATATCGAAGAAGAATTAAAAAGACTTGAAACTTTTATAAAAACTTATGAAAGTTATGGATGTGATTTAGATCAAGATGTTTCATCTTGTTCATATGGTAAACTTCCACCAGGAACAGCTTTCTATAGACCTTTAGTATCGGGAAGAGTTTCTAGTAATTATGGATGGAGAACTTATTGGTTAAATGGAAAAGAAAAAACGGATTTCCATTATGGAATGGATTTTTCAGCTCCACATGGGACTCCAGTTTACTCAGTAGCTGATGGAGTAGTAGTTGGGTATACACATCAATATTATTGTGGAGGTAATATGCTTTATATTGCGCACAATATAAATGGTGTAAAATACACTTCAGGATATTATCACTTAGCACGTGCAACTGTTAAAGTAGGTGACACTGTAACTCATAATACTGTTATAGGTTATTCAGGTGGTCTAAGATCAATAGAATATTGGGATGATTGTTCATCAGGAGCACACCTTCATTTACAAATTGCTACAGGCGCATACTTAATGGATAGCGGATATACATCTTATTCTAAATTCCAATCAAGAAGTATTAACCCAAGAAATGTAATGAATGTTCCATCTTATGGAGTATACTTTAATTCTAGGGATAGAAAGTATTAAATCGACAAATTAAATTAGTCATCACTATTATAATGATAGTGGTGATTTTTTTATGAAAGTAAAATTGTTTGATGAATCTCATGAATTAGATTTAGAGAGTAAAATAAATAAGTTTTTAAGCGAAAAAGAAATAGATTTAATAGATATAAAATATCAAGTAGCTGTCAATATATGTGGTGAAGAACAAATATATTGTTTTAGTGCCATGTTAATTTATAGATGATTTTGTTGAATAAATATTATTATTTTTAATCATTATACTCATAGAATATTAAAGGAGGGATTATATGTATAATAGTTTTACAGAAGAAGCAAGAAAAATATTGATGTCGGCAAAAGAAGAAATGAAAAAATTAAAACACCCTTATGTAGGTAGTGAACACCTTTTACTATCAATCCTAAAAGATAATAATGAAATAAGTGAAAAATTAAAAGATTATGATTTAGATTATAAAAGATTCAAGAATGAATTAATAGATATAGTAGGACTAGGTAGTAAAGAATCAGAGTGTTTTTTATATACACCGTTACTTAAAAGAATAATGGAGAATGCTGTTTATGATAGTAAAGAAAATAATAATGGTAATGTAACTATATCACATCTTTTTTCTAGTATGTTAGAAGAAGGAGAAGGAATAGCTATTAGAATACTTATAGGCATGGATATTGATTTAGATGATTTATATCAAGAATTTGCTTATAAACTTCCAATAAAAAAATCAAAAAATAAAAAATTACTTATAGATGAATTAGGTGTAGATTTAACTAAAAAAGCAAATAATAATGAACTTGATCCAGTAGTAGGTAGAGATGAGGAAATAAGTAGAGTAATAGAAATATTATCTAGAAGAAAGAAAAATAATCCTATACTTATTGGAGAAGCAGGAGTAGGTAAAACTGCTATTGTAGAAGAACTCTCTAGAATGATAAGTAACAATGAAGTTCCTAATAGTTTAAAAAATAAAAGAATAATAAGTTTAGATATGGCAACAACAGTAGCCGGCACAAAGTATAGAGGAGAATTTGAAGAAAGAGTAAATAAAATTTTAAAGGAATTAGAAGACAATGATGACATAATACTTTTTATAGATGAAATACATACATTAGTAGGAGCCGGTGGAGCAGAAGGAGCTATAGATGCTTCTAATATATTTAAACCCGCGCTTGCTAGAAACAAAATGAGATGTATAGGTGCAACTACTACAAGCGAATATAAAAAATTTATTTCTAATGATAAAGCTTTAGATAGAAGATTTCAAAAAGTAGAAGTATGTGTTCCAAGTAAGAAAACAGTAAGAGAAATATTATTTAGATTAAGAGATACATATTCTAATTTTCACAAAACACTTGTTAGTGATGAAATAATAGATCACATAATTGAACTATCGGATAAATATATAAAAAATAGATATCAACCAGATAAATCTATAGATATATTAGATGAAGTATCTGCTCATGTCTCCTTAAAAGAAAATAAAAAATTAAAAAAATATAATAATCTTACAAAAGAATTAAATGAACTTATAAAAATAAAGAAAAGTTATTTAATAAAAAAAGATTATGATACCGCATCTATCTATAAAGAAAAAGAAAATAAACTTATGTCTAAAATAAATAAATTAGAATTAGAACTTACTAAAGAAAAAATAAATATAGTAACTAAGGAAGATGTTATTAAAGTAGTAAGTAGAAAGAGTAATGTACCTATATTTGAACTTAAAGAAATAGATAAAAAAGATATAATTAATTTTGAAAAAAGTTTAAAGAAAAATATAATTGGTAATGAAAAAAATATAGATGAATTAATTAAAATATATAAAAAATTAAAACTAGGATTTAAAGATGATAATATGTGTTATTCCATGCTTTTTGTAGGTCCAAGTGGAGTAGGTAAAACTGAACTTGCTAAACTATTTTCAAATAAAATAAGTAATAGTGTTATTAGAATAGATATGAGTGAATATAGTGAATCACATACAATAAGTAAATTAATAGGTTCTCCTGCAGGATATGTAGGTTATGATGATAATAAAAATATATTAGAGAAAGTAAAAGATAATCCTTTTTCTGTAATTATTGTAGATGAATTAGAAAAAGCACACCCAAATATAATAAATCTTTTTTATCAAATACTAGATGAAGGTAAATTAAAAGATTCTAAAGGAGAAGATATTTACTTTAATAATGCTATGATAATAATGACTTCTAATATAGGATTTAATAATAATAGTATTGGTTTTAATAATAAAAATAAAGTAAGTAATGAATTAAAAGAAACACTTAGTATACCTTTTATAAATAGAATAGATAATTTACTTACATTTGATTATTTAACTTATGATAATATAAAACAAATAGTAGATAATAAAATAAAAAAATTAAAAAATAAATATAAGAAAAAAGATAT